>NZ_JAGJEB010000029.1:0-1464 GCF_018100855.1 Aquimarina sp. MMG015 | reverse complement strand
GTAGGTATTAAACGTTGTAGGTAATTAGAGATGAACGAAACTCTGAATAAAATAGAAGGTATTTTTTCCATTTTCCACGATGGGACAATTACTCAATGGGAATCGATTGAAAACGGAATTGAGTTGATTATTGAATGTGAATATCTCGCGGAATTAATTGACTCTGAATTTACCAAGTTTCACGTTGAATTAAATAAAATCTTGAAACTTGAGTTAGAGCCTTGGATGAACCCAATTGAACTGCCTAAAGAAATCAAAAAATCGCCAACTGAAATTTTTAAAGCGGAATTGGAAATCCTGTCTGCAAAAACTGAAAATGGAATTGTAGAGGTCTCTTGTAATCAACACAATCTTGAATTTAATTATTGTGGCGGAATTCTTAAGATTTTGGCAGAAAAGATAACTGTTAAATCAGAAAATAAAGATGAATTAAGCATAAACGAGCTAAATAAAATGAGTAATTCATATTGGAACAAATAAAACTACCTACAACAACATATATGTGACCATAGCAGCTAAGTGATGAATCGAATGGTTGTCGTATTTTTGGTAAGGCGCAATGCTTGCAGAAAGTAAAAGTTAGCAACCAATGCGCAGTTTTTGTCGAAAATAGGGTAACATTTTGCCCTGCTACGACACATATATTAAACGTTGTAGGTAATCCAAAATTAAAATAACTCTAATCAAATTTTAGAACAGATTTATGAGTAAAGAATCTTTTAAGAACAGAATGAATAAATTACCTGACAAGGAATTAATAGCTATTCTTAAAGAGAGGCATCAATATCAAAAAAATGCTATAGATGCTGCCATTGAAGTAGCTGAATCTAGGAATCTAAATTTTGAAGAAATTAGGAAAGAAATTGCTGATGAACGTCTTGGCGCAGAAATTGATCAAAAAGAACTAAATGAAGAACGGCAGCGAAAAATTATTGAACTAACACCGAAGATTATTGGAATCTATCAAATTGTTGGAGGAGTGTTCTTAATTTTATCTTCTTTATTTATTTCACCATTTCAACTAAAAATAATTACTCAAATATCTTTACTATTATTTGCCTCCTTTTCAGTAATTGCAGGATATTTATTGTTAAAGGAGAAAAAAAATGGTATATTATTATCTGTGATTAACCAAGCACTTCAAATTATAAAATTCCAAATTTTCAGTTACGGGTTCAAATACTATACTCCATTATTTCTGGGATTAGTAATTACTGATGAATTAAGTTTTGGACTTGATATTCAGCCTGGAATGTCATTTATTCTTGGACCATCAGAACCTGATTACAACATGTTTTTCGGAATGAATTTGATTGCGATAGCAGCTATTTATTATGTATACAAATACAAAGAACTAAATACAAATAAATAAACTACCTACAACAACATATATGTGCCATAGCAGCTAGGTGATGAATCGAATGGTTGTTGTATTTTTGGTAAGGCGCAATGCTTGCAGAATGG
>NZ_JAGJEB010000028.1:0-1488 GCF_018100855.1 Aquimarina sp. MMG015 | reverse complement strand
TTTAGTATAAGAAACGTAGGGCAATAAATAAGCACTTTCGTTTCGGTTTATTACTTAGCTAAATATAAATATTTTGCTTTTATCTTTTCTCCTATAAATACCAAATTTTATATTTAACGGACTTTGTAAATAAACACAGAACTTTTGGGGTTAAGACAAATACCCTATGTTTTTTATACCGTGTTGTAACTAGTTTTTCTTTAGCTCTATTTTATTATTATCATCGTTAAGCCAATATGTTTTTTCTCCTATATCTGTAACTTCATATATCTGTTCTTTTAAAAAGTCAGCTAACTGTTTTTTTAAGTTAAGATTATCAGTAGTCTTTAAAATTTTATTTAAAATATTTCTGTCAATTGTTTTAATTGATTTATAAACAAAAGGAATTATTATATTGTTATTTAAATCTATAACACCAAAATTGTCATTCCTTTTTGCAATTAATCTAGTAACATCTGTTATTTTACTTGATTTTATAGGTTTCACTATTTTGAAATATTTATATTCTATAGGTATTTTTATTTTACCTTTTGAATCAAAGAGACCTACTAATCTGTTTTTAGAAACATAATAATAGATTCCAAATTTTTTATTTGAAATATTTTTATATTCAGTAGGTATAATTAATTTCCCTAAATTATTTATTAATCCATAATTAAAATCATTACGTACAATATGGTTTTCATTGATATCAGGCTTTTTGATATCATTATATTTTGTATCAAGAATAATTTTATCACTAGAATCTCTTATTTGTGCTTTTCCATTCTGCTTTATAAGAAACTTATTTTTAGAAAAAACGTTTATAGATTCATACTTAAAAGGAATAATAGTCTTATTTTTTAAATTAAGAGTACCATATTTACCGTTTTTTTTAGCTATTATGAAACTTTCTTTTTTTAAATTCTTAATGTTGATTGATTCATATATGAAAGGTATTATTTGTTTTAATTCGCTGTTGAGTATTCCATAATTACCTTCTTTGTTTTGAATAATATATACATCTAAATTTTCATTATAATAAATTAAATTATGCTTTTGAGAAATTTCTTTTCCATTAGTGTTTATAATTACATTATATTCAATTATTCCATCTTTTAAATGCTCTTTACCCACAGCGATGTTTAGTTTTTTATTGAAGCCTTTAAAGTTTGTATATTCTTTTGAAATGACTTTATTATTTTTATCAATTAAGAATTTGTTCGATCTGGAATAATAGGAAGCTACAGAAACACTATCTTCTGTTTTGAATAATGTTAAATTTGCATAATCATAAGGTATAATTAAACTTTTCAGTTTTTCATTGTATATACCAAATTTTCCATTTTTCTTTACAAGACTGTTATTTCCCTCAGTTCTATATTTATTTAAGTGTTCACTAGAAGATATTTCTTCAGCTTCCGATATTTGTGAAAAGGTTAAAGTAAAATTGAAAAGGGTAACTAGTAATATAATTATTCTCATTAATTTTTTTCTTAAATTAGTTAC
>NZ_JAGJEB010000027.1:0-1813 GCF_018100855.1 Aquimarina sp. MMG015 | reverse complement strand
AGCTCTTAAGGTAATCGTCTCACCAAGTGTAAACTCTTGATTATTCGATGATGGATTGGTTAATGCAACTTGTGGTGGTTTATTTTCTTCGTTCTTAATTCCTAAATCAATAATCTGTAAGTACAATGGCTGCTTATCTCCTGATTTCTTTTCCATCAAGTAGTAGTACAATTTTCCATCATTGATATAAGGAACACCGAATCTAAATTTCTTTCCATTTGTTGGAGCATATATTCTTGTAAAATTATTTTTACCTCCATCCGCTTTCTCTACGTAAACACGGTCATTATTGGTACCAATGATGTAAATATTATTATCATATGTATATAATTGATCTCCACCCGAAAAATTTGTTGAAGTAATAAAACTTGAACTACCCACTGGCTTATACGTATGTACATTTTTGGTTACGTTATTTTTAGTGTCTCTAACTTTACCAATAATATGTACATCTCCCCTATCTGTAACAGTCCAATCAAAACCTTGTACCATAAAAACTTCATCTTTACCGGTTGCAGAAACCAAATTTCCAGGTTCATACACTTTCAATAAATCAGCGTTAGCAAATGGAATGTTAATTGCTCCTCCTAAATGATCTTTCCATTGACTTTTACCACTTTGGTCATTAGAATACCCATAATAAAAACCATTTTGATACAAGTATTTATCGTTATTGTTTGCACTCCTTCTTTGAAAACCAACTCTAAGTTTACCATTTACGTATTTCATGCTCCCATATAGTCCCCAATTAAATTGTTGACCATTATTTTTAGCATTTAATTTATTAAATTGAGTAAGCTCATCCCATTTTGAAGTACCTGCGTTGTATTTACTAAATACATATGCGCCATTATTATGACCTCCTCTTCTCATATACATAAGTAAGTCTCCACCATCATTTAAAAAAAACTTAGGGTACGTGAGACTTTGAAACTGTTCAGGATCGGAAGTGCCATTTAGACTTACATGGGTATAGTCATTAGTTCCATCCGGAATAAACAAATTCAGTTTAAAATCTGAATCTGAAACAGTAGCGGCATTCTTTTTAGAGTAAGCATATCGGAAGTAATCATTTTTGGAGAATCCTGTGTTCTTATAGGCGTGCATATCATAAAGCATGTGGATAGTTCCATTTTTAGGACTAATACCAACTGCTATTGTATTATGAGATTCTCCTATCCACCATTTACCGTTTAACCCGGTATGAGTATGAGGAAACTCAATAGTTTTAATGACACCTGTACTGGTATTATATCTAGAAAGCATAACATGTCTATTATATTTACCTCCTTTATACCAAGTCATAAAAACAAATTGTTTATACTTCTTAATACAATCTCCATGGGCTGATATCCTATTTCCAAAAAAATAATCATATCCGGACCCATTATTTGGAGCATTTCGATCTACTTTTTTTCCATCGAAAAACAAACCGATATCTGTAATCTTTGTTTCTTCTTCTAATTGAATTTGTGCAATACTATAATAATTAGTTAATAAAAAACATATCAAACAGGCAAAGACTGTTTTTGTTTTATTTGAGTTAGTAAAATAATTCATGATCATTTTGAGGTTAAAAATTTTAATAATGGAAACTAGTCTACTAAGCCACCTTATTTTGACAGCTAAAAAAATGATGTGAAAAAAAATTGTGCTATATCGGTAACCTACTGTTCTACATTTTGATATAGTATACATAGATTGATAATTATCTATCAATCTATGTATACTTGACTAGTTCGGTGGGGTTATACCTATTCCTTATTTAATGAATAAAAAGGATTGTTTCGAGTTC
The DNA here is from genome assembly GCF_018100855.1 of Aquimarina sp. MMG015. Lineage (NCBI taxonomy): Bacteria > Pseudomonadati > Bacteroidota > Flavobacteriia > Flavobacteriales > Flavobacteriaceae > Aquimarina > Aquimarina sp. MMG015. Next base: position 18 of record NZ_JAGJEB010000027.1, on the reverse strand, counting down.
TTACTTCTACTAATCAGT
>NZ_JAGJEB010000026.1:0-2416 GCF_018100855.1 Aquimarina sp. MMG015 | reverse complement strand
GTGGAGAATATCGGAGTCGAACCGATGACCTCCTGCGTGCAAGGCAGGCGCTCTAGCCAGCTGAGCTAATCCCCCATTAATGAAATCCTAAATGTCGAATTCAGAATCCCGAATGATGAAGTAATGAATTCTCAACTTCTAAAATTTCCTTTCAATAAAATTAGTATGAACTTAATTTTAAGTCTTACGACTTGTAGTCTCAGGCAGACTCGAACTGCCGACCTCTACATTATCAGTGTAGCGCTCTAACCAGCTGAGCTATGAGACTTCTTCATAGTTGATAATTGATGCTTAATCGCTATTAGTAAAACTAACAACCAAAAAATACAACTATACAATAAATTAATTAACAGCTTAAGACTAAAAACACCTCAAAATAACAATTCCTGAGTATCGTCTTTCTCTAGAAAGGAGGTGTTCCAGCCGCACCTTCCGGTACGGCTACCTTGTTACGACTTAGCCCCAGTTACCAGTTTTACCCTAGGCCGCTCCTTACGGTGACGGACTTCAGGTACCCCCAGCTTCCATGGCTTGACGGGCGGTGTGTACAAGGCCCGGGAACGTATTCACCGGATCATGGCTGATATCCGATTACTAGCGATTCCAGCTTCACGGAGTCGAGTTGCAGACTCCGATCCGAACTGTGATAGGTTTTATAGATTCGCTCCTTCTCGCAAAGTGGCTGCTCTCTGTACCTACCATTGTAGCACGTGTGTGGCCCAGGACGTAAGGGCCGTGATGATTTGACGTCATCCCCACCTTCCTCGCGGTTTGCACCGGCAGTCTTGCTAGAGTTCCCGACATTACTCGCTGGCAACTAACAACAGGGGTTGCGCTCGTTATAGGACTTAACCTGACACCTCACGGCACGAGCTGACGACAACCATGCAGCACCTTGTAATATGTCCGAAGAAAAGTCTATCTCTAAACCTGTCATACTACATTTAAGCCCTGGTAAGGTTCCTCGCGTATCATCGAATTAAACCACATGCTCCACCGCTTGTGCGGGCCCCCGTCAATTCCTTTGAGTTTCATTCTTGCGAACGTACTCCCCAGGTGGGTTACTTATCACTTTCGCTTAGCCACTCAGACCGAAGTCCGAACAGCTAGTAACCATCGTTTACGGCGTGGACTACCAGGGTATCTAATCCTGTTCGCTACCCACGCTTTCGTCCCTTAGCGTCAATACATTATTAGTGATCTGCCTTCGCAATCGGTATTCTAAGTAATATCTATGCATTTCACCGCTACACTACTTATTCTAACCACTTCATAATGATTCAAGACCTGCAGTATCAATGGCAATTTTCCGGTTGAGCCGAAAACTTTCACCACTGACTTACAGACCCGCCTACGGACCCTTTAAACCCAATGATTCCGGATAACGCTTGGATCCTCCGTATTACCGCGGCTGCTGGCACGGAGTTAGCCGATCCTTATTCGTAGAGTACCGTCAGAGTTCCACACGTGAAACTGTTTCTTCCTCTATAAAAGTAGTTTACAACCCATAGGGCAGTCTTCCTACACGCGGCATGGCTGGATCAGAGTTGCCTCCATTGTCCAATATTCCTCACTGCTGCCTCCCGTAGGAGTCTGGTCCGTGTCTCAGTACCAGTGTGGGGGATCTCCCTCTCAGGACCCCTATCTATCGTTGCCTTGGTATGCCGTTACCATACCAACTAGCTAATAGAACGCATAGCCATCTTATAGCAATAAATCTTTAATGATTAAATGATGCCATCTTATCATACTATAAGGTATTAATCCAAATTTCTCTGGGCTATCCCTTACTATAAGGTAGGTTCTATACGCGTTACGCACCCGTGCGCCGGTCGTCGTCAAGTGCAAGCACTCACGTTACCCCTCGACTTGCATGTGTTAAGCCTGCCGCTAGCGTTCATCCTGAGCCAGGATCAAACTCTTCATCGTGTATTCTTAAATATTATTTAACAATAACAACAGGAATTTTAAATCGTATCTCAAAAATGCTTCTAGTCTTAATTCTTATTGTAATATGATCGTAAATAAATACAACCATAATACGCGCTGTCAATCAATATATCAATGAACTTTTTTAACTAACTGAAAACAATCTTCATTGCCAGTCGTTAATCGAAAATTAACAAGGAATCGAACCCTGTAAATGAACCTAATCACTCTACTCCAGTACAACTTTTATTCTTATGAACTTCGCTTGTTTCTCAAAGCGGGTGCAAATATACAACCTCTTTTTAATTCCACAAAACTTTTTTGAAAAAAAATAAAGTTTTTTTTAGAACCTGAACCAAATCTACAAAAGCATCTAAACCCCAGTAAAACCTAACTCAAACAAACAAAATCAATCTCAATGAACACAACAAAACAATATCCCGTTTTGCGGGTGCAAACATACAACCCTTTTTCTAATCAACAACAA
>NZ_JAGJEB010000025.1:0-3243 GCF_018100855.1 Aquimarina sp. MMG015 | reverse complement strand
GTATAAAAAAACCCTTCAATTTAGTATTGAAGGGTTTTCAAGGAAGGCGGCGACCTACTCTCCCACGATTGTAGTACCATTGGCGCTAACGGGCTTAACTTCTCTGTTCGGAATGGTAAGAGGTGAGCCCCGATGCTATAACCACCTTAAGCTGTTGGTTGATTCTTAATGATAAGAGATCAACTAATATTGTTGACATATTGATTTAAATAATAAAATACGATCTAAAAAAGTAACTAAAAAGAAGCTATCAAAGCAATTCTCCGTCCTGCTAATTGCTTAGCAGGACGTGCGCATAAGCCTATGGGTTATTAGTACTACTCGGCTATGACATTACTGCCTTTACACCTATAGCCTATCAACGTGGTAGTCTCCCACGACCCTTTAAAGAAATCTCATCTTGTGGTGGGTTTCGCGCTTATATGCTTTCAGCGCTTATCCCTTCCGAACGTAGCTACTCTGCAATGCTCCTGGCGGAACAACAGATACACCAGCGGTTCGTCCAACTCGGTCCTCTCGTACTAAAGTCAGATCCACTCAAATTTCTAACGCCCACTGTAGATAGAGACCGAACTGTCTCACGACGTTCTGAACCCAGCTCGCGTGCCACTTTAATGGGCGAACAGCCCAACCCTTGGGACCTTCTCCAGCCCCAGGATGTGACGAGCCGACATCGAGGTGCCAAACCCCCCCGTCGATGTGAGCTCTTGGGGGAGATCAGCCTGTTATCCCCGGAGTACCTTTTATCCTTTGAGCGATGGCCCTTCCATGCGGAACCACCGGATCACTATGCTCTACTTTCGTACCTGATCGACCTGTATGTCTCTCAGTCAAGCCTGCTTATGCCATTGCACTCTACGCACGATTACCAACCGTACTGAGCAGACCTTTAGAAGCCTCCGTTACTCTTTTGGAGGCGACCACCCCAGTCAAACTACCCACCAAGCACTGTCCATCTCGCGATGTTAGGCTTCGAATAAGCAAAGGGTGGTATTTCAACAATGACTCCACAACGCCTGGCGACGCCACTTCAAAGTCTCCCACCTATCCTACACATTACTTATCCAAAGTCAATACTAAGCTATAGTAAAGGTTCACAGGGTCTTTTCGTCCCACAGCGGGTAACCGGCATCTTCACCGATACTACAATTTCACCGAGCTCATGGCTGAGACAGTGTCCAGATCGTTGCACCATTCGTGCAGGTCGGAACTTACCCGACAAGGAATTTCGCTACCTTAGGACCGTTATAGTTACGGCCGCCGTTTACCGGGGCTTCAATTCAGATCTTCGCCGAAGCTAAACCCTCCTCTTAACCTTCCGGCACCGGGCAGGTGTCAGGCCATATACATCATATTTCTATTTAGCATAGCCCTGTGTTTTTGATAAACAGTCGCCTGGACCTCTTCACTGCGGCCCATCATAAGATGGGCGACCCTTCTCCCGAAGTTACGGGTCGATTTTGCCTAGTTCCTTAGCCATGAATCTCTCGAGCACCTTAGAATTCTCATCCCAACTACCTGTGTCGGTTTACGGTACGGGCTGCTTCACTTGTTTTTCTTGGAAGTCGCTTCTCTGGATTATCACATTGGCCGAAGCCTCTGTGTACTATCGCGGTATTACTACTCGCTTCAACGAACTATTCCGTCAGTTCGCACCAAATATACGCCTCCGTCACTTTTAACGTGAGCAGGTACAGGAATATTAACCTGTTGTCCATCCACTACCCCTTTCGGGTTCGCGTTAGGTCCCGACTAACCCTCAGCTGATTAGCATAGCTGAGGAAACCTTAGTCTTTCGGTGTGCGGGTTTCTCGCCCGCATTATCGTTACTTATGCCTACATTTTCTTTTGTAGCTGCTCCAGCAAGAATCGCCTCTCACCTTCAACGCCACTACAATGCTCCCCTACCACTTCTTACGAAGTCCATAGCTTCGGTAATATGTTTATGCCCGATTATTATCCATGCCGAACCGCTCGACTAGTGAGCTGTTACGCACTCTTTAAATGAATGGCTGCTTCCAAGCCAACATCCTAGCTGTCTAAGCAGTTCAACCGCGTTTATTCAACTTAACATATATTTAGGGACCTTAGCTGATGGTCTGGGTTCTTTCCCTCTCGGACATGGACCTTAGCACCCATGCCCTCACTGCTGATTAACATTTTATAGCATTCGGAGTTTGTCAGGAATTGGTAGGCGGTGAAGCCCCCGCATCCAATCAGTAGCTCTACCTCTATAAAACTATAAATCAACGCTGCACCTAAATGCATTTCGGGGAGTACGAGCTATTTCCGAGTTTGATTGGCCTTTCACCCCTACCCTCAGGTCATCCCAAGACTTTTCAACGTCAACGGGTTCGGTCCTCCACTTTGGGTTAACAAAGCTTCAACCTGCCCAAGGGTAGATCACACGGTTTCGCGTCTACTACTACTAACTATAACGCCCTATTCAGACTCGCTTTCGCTACGGCTGCTCCGCTTAACGGATTAACCTTGCTAGTAAAAGTAACTCGTAGGCTCATTATGCAAAAGGCACGCCGTCAGCCCGAAGGCCTCCGACCGCTTGTAAGCGTATGGTTTCAGGATCTATTTCACTCCCTTATTCAGGGTTCTTTTCACCTTTCCCTCACGGTACTGGTTCACTATCGGTCTCTCAGGAGTATTTAGCCTTATCGGATGGTCCCGACAGATTCATACAGGGTTACACGTGCCCCGCACTACTCAGGATACCACTAAATCAATATATCTTACCTATACGGGACTATCACCCTCTACGGTCAGTCTTTCCAAACTGTTCTAATTCAATATACATCTTATAACGTGGTCCTACAACCCCAGCATTGCCGTAACAATACTGGTTTGGGCTAATCCGCGTTCGCTCGCCACTACTAACGGAATCACTATTGTTTTCTTCTCCTCCGGGTACTTAGATGTTTCAGTTCTCCGGGTTCGCTCCTATTGCTAGGTGACATATCTTCAATATGCCGGGTTGCCCCATTCGGACATCTGCGGATCATAGTGTATGTGCCACTCCCCACAGCTTTTCGCAGCTTATCACGTCCTTCATCGCCTCTGAGAGCCTAGGCATTCCCCATACGCCCTTAATTAGCTTATGCGTCTTGCTTTAACTTGCTCTTTTAGTTTTTGATGATAAATAAATATCATCGCTCTTTTATTTTTGTCGTTACATGTCTCCTGTGAGAACATATAACGCTCGTATTCTTTAAATCAATATGTCAATGAACG
>NZ_JAGJEB010000024.1:0-4170 GCF_018100855.1 Aquimarina sp. MMG015 | reverse complement strand
GGTTCTGTATCTTCTGTAAAGACGGAGGAGTTAAATGCTTTTCCTGTATTGAATGCAGCACAGGCGCTTCAGGGTCGTGCAGCAGGTGTAGTAGTTCAATCTAACAATGGTGGAGAACCGGGTGCCCCTATCAATGTAAAGATTAGAGGAAATACTTCTATCAATGCTAGTAGTGCCCCACTTATAGTTGTAGATGGATTTGTAGGAGGTATCTTTCCACAGGCAAATGACATTCAATCTATTGAGATTTTAAAAGATGCATCTGCTACCGCTATTTATGGTTCTAGAGGTTCTAATGGGGTTGTTTTAGTAACCACCAAAAAAGGTAGAAAGGGTAAATTATCTGTAGAGGTAAATACTACATATTCTATTCAAAACACAGCCAATCGTCTAGATTTATTAAATGCGGATCAATTTGCAGCTTATCAGCAAACCATCAATCCTGGATATGTTCAAGGATCTGCCAATACAGATTGGCAAGATTTATTGTATCGTAGTGGTAGTACTGCCAATCATCAATTTTCTTTTTCTGGAGGAAGTGATAAGATAAATTTTTATGCCTCTGCTACTTATTTTAAGCAAGAAGGTGTGATTATAAATTCTGAATTCGAAAGAATTTCTTTTTTATCAAATATCGATGCACAGGTAACTGATAAGTTAAAGTTGGGAGCTAATATATTTGGTAGTCGAGGAAATAAAGATGGAGTTCCTACACAATCAACCGGTGCTACAGTAAATGGTGGTGGAGATGATGTGGTTTCATTATTATTTCGATTTGCACCAGATCTTGGGGTACAGGATGCCAATGGCCTTAATACAATTAACTCTGTTGGAGATAATGTAGATAATCCATTTGCCATTGCTACTGAGGGAATCGATGAGACAAAAACAGATAATTATAGAGCCAATTTATATGCGAATTACGATATTTTTGAAAACCTTACTTTCAAAACTACATTTGGTTTTAGTACCATTAATGGTACTCAAGGGACATTTAGTCCATCGACTTTAATTACTACAGCTGGAGCTGGTACAGGCGGAAGAGCAACCATCACAAATTCTAAGAGCACAAGTATCTTAAGTGAAAACTACTTAACCTATAATGCAGAAATAGGAAGAGGGAATCTTACTTTATTAGCAGGATACTCTTACCAAAAGAATTCTACAGATAGATTCTCTGCAGGAGCTGAAGGGTTTACCTCAGATTCTTTTTCTTACCACGCATTACAAACAGGATCTACTCAATTGATACCTACTTCTTCTTTTTCTGAAATAGAGATTCAATCTCAATTCGGTAGGCTAAACTTTGATTATGATGATAAGTACTTACTAACAGCTACAGTTAGAAGAGATGGATCATCGAATTTTGCTAAAAATGAAAAATATGCAATTTTCCCATCAGGAGCCATTGGTTGGAAAGTATCAAATGAAAACTTCTTAAAGGACAGTCAAACGGTTTCTAATCTAAAGTTAAGAGCCAGTTATGGGGTAACCGGTAATCAAGCAATTGCAGCATATGGATCACTTGCTAGTTTTGCATCTGTCTTTACTCCTATTAATGGACAGACTGTTATTAATGTAACACCAAACCAAGTAGCCAACCCAGATCTAAAATGGGAATCTTCCTATCAAACCAATCTTGGTCTAGATTTAGGGCTATTTTCCAATAGAGTTTCACTGTCATTGGATTACTATAATATAGATACCAAGGATCTTATCATTGCAGATTCTAGTCAACCAGAATTTTTAGGTTTTCTAACTGCTGCAAGTTTAAGAAATGTAGGAGAGATTAATAACAAAGGATTTGAGATTACTTTAAATACCAGAAATGTTAGTACCGAAAACTTTAGTTGGACTACAGATCTTAATTGGTCTACAAACAAAAATGAGTTTGTTAGTTTATTAAATGGTGAAGATATATTCCAAGATGCTTCTCCTGGATATTTTAATATAGATCGTACGCATATCCTAAGAGAAGGAGAAGCTGTAGGTGTTTTTTGGGGATATGAATATAGAGGTGTTTACCAAGGTGGAGCTTTACCAGAAGGAACCGCTATTTTTGAAGGAGGCGAAGCAGGAGATCAATTATTTACAGATTTACCAGATGAAGATGGTAATTTAGATGGCGTAATTACCACCGATGATCAACAAATAATAGGAGATCCTAATCCAGATTTTACCATTGGTATCACAAACACATTTACTTACAAAAACATTGATCTAAGCATCTTTTTTCAAGGAGCTTATGGTGGCGATGTTATGAATCTTACCAATGTACAGTTATTTAACGGAGATTCTAATGCCACTACAGATATATTAAATGCTTGGACTCCAACAAACACAAATACAGATATACCCTCTGCTAAACTCAGAGGGAAACAAATTTCTTCTCGTTTTGTAGAAGATGGAAGCTATATAAGACTAAAGAATATTGCCTTAGGCTACAATTTACCATCAGAGATTACTGATAAGTTACGTATGGATAATGTGAGAGTATCTATAAGTGCTCAAAACCTATTAACCTTTACAGATTACTCTGGATTAGATCCTGAGGTGAACTTTTTAGGAAATGGTGGTTCAGGAAGCCAAAATACATTTAATGGATTTGATTTTGGAAATTATCCAACCGTTAGATCTGTGAACTTTAGTCTTGGTGTAAAATTTTAATCAATAATTTAAAGCATATATTATGAAACAATATAAATATTTATTCTTATTGATAGGATTATCAATAATAGGATGTTCTGACCTAGAAGAAGAACCTGTAGGGCTATTAGCTCCAGATGGTTTTTTTAACAATGTAAATGATATACAGACAGCAGCAAATGGTGCCTATGGACATATGACTCACGAAGATTTTTGGGGCAGAAAAATGTCTTTAACATTAATGTTACGTGGAGATATGGTTGCTATTGGAGACCCTACCACAGCAACAAGAAGAATCGAACACGATGAATTCAATGTTCCTGCTGATAATGGAATGATTGATGGATATTGGCTTAGAGTATATCAAATGATCGCCGCTGCTAACCAAGCAATAGCTGGTGCAGAACAAGTAAATGTAGCCGATGAAATAAAAAATCCAGTTACCGCCCTAGCCTATTTTGCAAGAGGGTTTGCGTATTTTCATTTAGTAAGACAATTTGGAGATATCCCTTATTTAGATACTCCAGTAACGAATCTAGAAGAAGCAAGTTCTATTAGCAAGACTCCAGCTGCGGATGTGTATGCAAATATCATTGCTGATTTTGAGTTTGCTAAAACCTGGTTACCAGACAATCAAGCTGCACGATCCATACCTGCTAAATCTGCAGCACACTCCTATTTAGCATTAGTATATTTAACGATGGGTGAATACCAACAAGCCTATGACCAAGCAAAAGGAGTGATTGATAATGAAGGAACCTATAACCTAGGATTAGAACCAGATTTTCAGGATCTATTTGACTCTTCACTAATAGATACTTCCTTAGAACCAATTTTTACATTGGATTTTATTGGGGCAAGCAATGGAGATGATGGAAGAGATTATCAAGCAGCATTAACAGGACTTAGAGATGATCAACAATATGGTCTTGGAGGTGGTTGGTCTGTAGGAGTCCCTTCCTTAGAAGTATACAATACTTGGGATGGTAGAGATTACAGAAAACAAGTGAGTTTAGATACCATAGGAGTTTTTAATATCACAGATCCTGTTACAGGAGTTCAGTCGTTAGAAGAGAGACCATTTACTGTTTTTAAAGAAAGTGGTGCTGGTAGAGGTGTGAATCGTCCACATATTGCAAAGTATACTCGTTCTATCGGAACAACTGCTACCGGAAATGGTAGAGGATCAGAAGCAAATTATATGATGATACGCTATGCAGAGGTGCTATTAATTGCAGCCGAAGCATTAAATGAAGTAAATCCTGGATCAAGCGAAGCTCACGAGTATGTAAATAGAGTAAGAGCTAGAGCAAGAAGTGGAAATGGTGCTACTTTCCCTGAGGATGTTTCTGGATTATCACAAGATGATTTTAGAACCATCGTATTAGAAGAACGTAAATGGGAACTAGCATTTGAGTTTAAAAGATGGTATGATATCGCTAGAAGAAGAATTGGTAGTGAAGTGTTTAGTGCTTCAGGGTTAGAAGGAGAAAAAGCAAACTTTGACCCTAATCAAGATTACTT
>NZ_JAGJEB010000023.1:0-7484 GCF_018100855.1 Aquimarina sp. MMG015 | reverse complement strand
ATACCCTATTTAAAAAACGAACTAGATTAAAAAATAATATTGAATGCAAAAAAACATCAGTATCTAAATGTCAAGATTAACAGAATTAATATCACAAATTAAATCCAAAGACTCGCAACTCGGAGTTGATCTTGAAAGAGAGTTTAAAGCCCTTTCCTCTCGAAGGGAGTTTGGATTAAACTTTGAACGCCACAGACCAGAAATTGTTGAATTACCTAACCGTGCGGTTCGTAAAGGTGATAAGGTTCGTGTATTGCCTGAACGTGGTTCTACTAAAAAAGGAGATCAGCAATTATGGCTAATCAAAAAAATCAAGAAGAATAAAAAGCAAAATATTGCGACTCTTGAGTCCACTATTAAAGAAGAAAAGAAAACGAAAGAAGCTAACGTTGATGACTTAATTGTTATTGCAGAATTCCAAGATTACATCTATCCTGGTTTAGTAAGTACAGGTAAGGTTGAGAAAGGTGATGACAAACCATATCACACTGTAATTAACGGTGAGAATTACCATGCCCTAAAAGCACTGACATTTACACACAAAGGTAAAATTGATGCCATATACATTGACCCCCCATACAACACAGGTGCTAGGGATTGGAAATATAATAATGACTATGTTGAAACTGATGATGTTTATAGGCATAGTAAATGGCTAGCCTTTATGGAAAGGCGCCTTATCATCGCAAAGAAATTATTGAATCCAAATAATAGCGTCTTAATTGTTACGATTGATGATAAGGAAGCTTCTAGACTAGAGTTGTTGTTAGAGCAAACTTTCCCAGAATCAAAGATAGAAATGATAACCTCTGTTATTAATCCTAGAGGAAAATACAGACAAGGTGAGTTCGCTAGGTGTGAGGAGTATATTTTTTTTGTAGCGATTGGTTCTGCCAAAGTTCAGGGAGAGCCAGATGAAGATTTTTCAAAAGGAACTTCAATTAGTTGGAGAACTTTAAGAAGAAGTGATATCACATCGGCTAGAGGAACTGCTAAAGGAGGTACCTCTCAATTTTATCCGATTTATGTCAACAAGAATAACTCGATAGAAAAAATTGGAGAAGCTCTACCTCATAATTCAGATAGGCATTCTGCACCTTCGATTAAAGGATGTACTACTGTGTTTCCAATGCGAGATGATGGTACTGAAATGAATTGGGGTTTAACTGGTCTTTCTTTAAAAAAATTATTGAAAAAGGGGTATGTTCGGGTGGGAAGGGCTACCCCAAATAAACCACAACTTTATGAACTTTCGTATTTGACTTCTGGAAGAATAGAAGATATTCGATCAGGCAAAGCAAAAGTTATTGGCAAAAATGTAGATGGAAGTGTCAAAGCTGTTTACCAGACATCTAAGGAGAAAATGCCTATTTCTACTTGGAACAGACCTTCTCATAATGCAGAAGTTTGTGGAACAGAATTATTAAAAAGCTTGCTTGGAGAAAAAGCATTTCCATTTCCGAAAAGTTTATATGCAGTTGAAGACTGTTTGCGCTTCTTTGTTAAGGACAAGCCTCAGTCAATTATTTTGGATTTTTTCTCAGGATCTGGCACAACAGCTCATGCTGTAATGAGATTAAACAAACAGGATAATGGTAACCGTCAATGTATTTCTGTTACGAATAATGAAGTTTCAGCTAATGAACAGAAAGATCTGGCAGAAAAAGGACTTAGGCCTGGTGATATGGACTGGGAAAAATGGGGGATTTGTGACTACGTAACAAAACCAAGAATAAAATCCGCAATTACAGGTAAAACACCTAAAGGTAAAGCAATCAAAGACAATTATAAGTTTACAGATGAGTTTCCCATGTCAGATGGCTTCAAAGAAAATGCTGAATTCTTCACGCTAACCTATGAAACTCCCATATCAATAAGTTACAATCTAGCATTTGAAAACATAGCTCCATTATTATGGATGCGTGCCGGAAGCAAAGGAAAACAAATCGGTTCAATTCCGGAGTCTGGATGGGCTGTGGCAGATAGTTATGGAGTTTTATTTGATCTCGATAAAAGTAGCACATTCTGTAAAGCAATAAATGCACAAACCAATATTAAAATTGCCTACATAGTCACTGATGATGACAGGCGTTTTCAATCCATTGCCAAACGTTTGCTAAAAGAAGTTGAGCCTGTAAGGTTATACGAATCTTACTTAAAGAATTTTCAATTTACAAGTGACATTTAAGGTATGAAGTTTACACTAAAAGACTATCAAGAAGAAGCTGTTTCAGATGTGCTCGTGAATATGCGAAAAGCATCAAAACGCTGGCAAGAAGATGGTGATATACACGCTTTTTCACTCACGGCAACAACAGGTGCCGGTAAAACGGTTATGGCAGCAGCAGTATTCGAAGCCATGTTTTATGGTGAAGACACTTTTAATTTTGAAGCAAATCCTACAGCTGCGGTCATTTGGTTTAGTGATGATCCATCTCTTAACGAACAAACCAGGTTCCGCCTTTTAGAGGCCGCAGATAAGTTGGATATTACAGATTTAGTTGTCATTGAAAACACATTTAATCGGGAAAAATTTGAGCCAGGGAAAGTTTACTTCATTAATACTCAAAAGTTAAGTAAAAAGAGCCTTTTGGTGAGAGGGCACAGAGATACTTCTAAAGAAGATCCTAATCAGCAAGAGCTATATCCAGATGCTAAACCAGATATGCGTGCTTACACATTTTGGGATACCGTACAAAACACTGTAGAAGACTCATCAATCACTCTCCATTTGGTATTAGACGAAGCACATAGAGGCATGGGGAAATCCACCCAATCAAAAAAGGATGAAAAATCAACTATTGTTAAAAGATTGATTAACGGTTCAGGTTCAGTTCCGGCTATACCAATTGTTTGGGGTATTTCTGCAACGGTTAAAAGGTTCAATGATGCCATTGATGCTGCGAACGGTAGAGCGACTCTACCTAATGTAATAGTTGATTCTGCTAAAGTGCAAGACTCAGGTTTACTAAAGGATACTATTATATTAGATATACCTGATGAGGTCGGGAAGTTTGATAGCGTATTAATAAAAAGGGGAACAGAAAAAATTAAAGATTCAACAGCGGCATGGAACGAATATGCAAATCAACAAGAAGAAAATGAAACTGTTGTTCCTCTAATGGTATTTCAAGTTCCAAATTCACCTGATCCAGCAGAGATAGGTCGTTCTTTAGATACTATTTTCACTGAGTGGCCTGAGTTAAGCGAAGATGCAATTGCTCATGTGTTTGGAGAGCATAAAACACAAACCTTTGGAAGACACACAGTAGAATATATTGAGCCTCAAAGGGTCCAAGAGACATCAAGAATAAAAGTGCTAATAGCGAAAGATGCAATAAGCACTGGTTGGGATTGTCCTCGAGCTGAAGTGATGGTTTCTTTTAGACCTGTAAAAGACAAAACGCATATTACACAGCTTATGGGGCGTATGGTGAGGACACCATTAGCTCGTAGAATTCCGGGTAATGATAGATTGAACTCAATTAATTGCCTTTTACCCTTTTTTGATACCAAATCAGTAGAGGCAGTTGCAGATGCTCTTATGAAAGGGGGAATAGATGAAGGAGATTCCGTTTTAACTGGAAGAAGAGTTCTTATTAATCCAATTGAGGTTAAACCAAATCCGGATCTTCCTGAAGATTTGTGGAGTAAAGTGGAAACATTGCCTTCTCAAACCTTACCTAAAAAGATTGCTAAACCTATAAAAAGACTAACCTCTCTTGCGCATGAACTTGCTTCAGACAACCTGATAGATGATGCTGGTAAAAAAGCACACCATCATCTACATGAGGCATTGGATAAGGCGAAGATAACCTATGCTGATGAAATAAAAAAAGCTCGTGAATCTGTGCTAGTAATGGAAGGGAAAAGTTTAAAAACAGATTTGAAAGGCCAAAAAAAATCATTTGATGAGTTTGTCGAAGACGCTGACTATACTGTAATTAATGATGCTTTTCGGAGGGCAGCTCGCGGATTAAGTCCAGACTTAGCAAAAACTTATGCGAACTATCTAGCTGAAAAAAATGATGATACAGACACCAAAGAAGAGGCTTTAATGGAGGCTCATACCGATATAGCGGCAATTGGTCTTGTGACAAACATTCAAACTATTGTTGAGACCGCAGCGGATGACTTATCAAAAAAATGGCTTAAAGAACATAAAGTATCAATTAACAAATTATCAGATGATCGTAAAGAGACATATCGTGTTCTTAGAAGTTGGAGCAAGGAACCAGTCGATATTGAATTGGTAAAACCAAATTCATGGATGGTTCCTACAACAGCAATAGAAAGTGAAATTGAAACTACCTTACCTTTAATGGAAAAGCACATCATGAGTAATTCTGCGAAGTTATTTCCAGCTGATTTAAATGACTGGGAAACTCATGTTCTTGAAAGAGAGGCAAAAAAAGAAAATTATGTGGCTTGGTACAGAAACCCAAGTAATGCCTCTCAGGAGTCTTTGGGTATCTCCTTCATAGAAAATAAAGACTATTCAATTATTAGACCCGACTTTATATTCTTTTCACAAAAAGAGGACAAATCAATTGAAGCCAATATTGTTGATCCTCATGGATTCCATCTAAGCGATGCACTCCCTAAATTAAAGGGTATGATAGAGTATGTAGAATCACATGGAGACCTTTATGGTAGAATTGAGGCTATAGCTAAGGTCGGTGATAAATTTAGAAGTATAAATCTAAAAAATCCTGATGTGCAATCTGCAATAAACAAAGCGGAAACTGCCAAAAGCTTGTATGAAGGAACATTCGCAAATGACTATTAATTGAATAAAAAACAGGGTATAACAACGTATATAAAAAATAGCGGTTTTTGTGCTTTTACGAAAGACAAATAGTCTAATAAAGTCATTTATAAACCGAAAAGTTAGTGCCTAAAAATCCGCTACTTTTCATATACAAAACCGTTGTGGTGCATTAAAAAATGGAAGAATTAATAGAAAAATCTACTAAACAAATTAAAGACCGAATTGAATTTTGGTTCTTTAAGTATTTCAATAAAACCAAAACGGATTTTAATGGAAATGAGATCTTTACTTTGTTTGAACTTTTAAATGCGAAATTGCAAGTTGAACTTAAACAACGATTAAGTTTAGATGGAAATGAGATTCCTGTATTAGTCTTGAAAATTTCGGAATCGGAACTTGTAATTAACACAACTAAAAAGTTTGTCCGAATTGACTCTGACTCGAGTGAAATCATTAATTACTCTGAATTTGAATGGCATAATGGATATAAAAGTATTTCTATTATTAATACACCAACTGATAAAGTTGCTAATGTCAAAACAGAAGGTTTGATTTCGGATTTCGGATTAAGAAAAAGAAACGGAAAAATAATTTATTGGAAGATCCCATCTGGAAAGCCAGGTTTTGCTTTTTGGAATGTTACCAAGAAGTGTGAATTAATTGGGAGAAAATTTAAAATAATTGAATAAAAACGACACCACAACCAAGTGTATAGTGCATTTCAAATAAGATGCTAAGAAGATTATAATAGATGAGAACTTATCCAGAAAACACCGAAGAACTAGAAAAAAAACACAGTTTTAGTTTTCCATTAGATAACAAAAAATTAGAGCTTATTCATAATAATGTTATTTTACGTAATGATATTGCATACGTATTTTTAAAATCCAGAATCTTAAATTCACTAAAAATGCAAAATCTATTTGAAAACGAATTATTCAGTGAGTCTTTTTTGGACAAAAAATTTAACCAAACGGATAGACTTAAAATTTATAAAGCAATAAAAAATCGGCTTCCTATGCCAGTTAGTGAGAGAAATAAATTAAGTTTATATTCTTTGTTTCAGTTAAATGAAAAACCAAAAGTCGATTCAAGAGTATTAACAATTAAAGACTTAATTTTTGATTTAATCAAGCAGCACAGATTGACTATTAAGGGAGATTTTGAAGCATTTTTTAAACATGAGCTTGACAGATTAAAATACTAAAACGACACCACAACAATATGTAAAAATGCATTAAAACGCATTTTACATTAACCGTTGTATGCAAGTTTAAGAAAGAATATAGAATCACAATAAATAAATTAGGATATTATGAAAAAGAACATATTGAAAGTATTTTTTTATAGTGTCATCATTATTTTAATGAGCTGCCAAAGTTCTAATAAAAATAAAGAAAACATCGTAGAAACCAATGAGGTTAAGTTTATTGTTACAGACACATATCAAGACAAATTTTATAATGAAAAGGGAGAACCAATTTCTAAGCCTGGTGAAGACCAAGATTATTATGGTCAAGATGCACAGTTTAATGGTATTGCTCCTTCGTTTAAAGACAATAACGATGGTACAATAACAGATTTAAATACAGGATTGATTTGGCAAAAAACACCCGATTTTAAACGTCATAAATTTTACGAGGCCTTTACTTATGTTGATGAATTGGAAATTGGTGGTTACACCGATTGGAGATTACCAACCATAAAAGAATTATATTCAATTAGTAATTTTAATGGGCAACTTGTTCCTGAAGATATGACTAAGTCGCAACCTTATTTAGACACTGTTTATTTCGATTTTAAATATGACCAACGTATGTTTTTCGCCGGACAATATTGGTCTAGTTCGAAATATGTAAAAGGGCCATTACAAAATATAAAAATGGAAGGAGCTTTTGGTTTTAACTTTGCTGACGGACATATTAAATCATATGAAACAGGATTATATTTTAACGGAAAAGAAGGTGTTAGAGCACCCGGGTGTTTTGTAAGGGCAGTTCGTGGAAAAGAAAATATATACGGAGTTAATAAGTTTGTCGATAATAAAAACGGAACCATAACTGATAAAGCAACTAAATTAATGTGGCAAAAAGTTGATAATGGTAATACCTATGATTGGAAAGAAGCTCTTCTTTACGCAAAAAACAGTGAACTTGCAGGATTTACAGATTGGCGTTTACCAAACACTAAAGAATTACAATCCATTGTAGATTACAGCAAAAAAACAATACCTGCAATAGACGAAAACTTTTTTTCTTGTACCAACAATGATAGTTGGTTTTGGACAAGTACAACACAAGGAGATTTTAAATATACTGCCTGTTATGTAGCGTTTGGCAAAGCTTACAGCAAAGACAACAGCAAAGTAATGGATTATTATGATTGGCACGGAGCTGGAGCTCAACGTTCTGACCCAAAATCTGGAAACATTGAAGATTATTTAATGGAATCGGTTAATGCCGCAGATTTGATTAGAATAAAAAATTATGTTAGACTAGTTAGAGATAACAACTAAGAAAACCAGCATACAACAATGCATAAAAAACATAAGTGATTCAGTGGTTTACGAAACTTTGGTGCATTTATTCAGCTCCGCCTAATCTGCGATTTGACGGGTTTGTTTAATATTTTAAATTTGTGTCAAAACGCAAATTTGGCTCAGTGCAACTTGACAGGTATGTGCTTCGAAATCACTTACGTTTCTTATACTAAC
>NZ_JAGJEB010000022.1:0-23943 GCF_018100855.1 Aquimarina sp. MMG015 | reverse complement strand
GCTGATTAGTAGAAGTAAGAACTCGAAACAATCCTTTTTGTTCATTAAATAAGAAAAAAGGTATAACACTAACTAAACTAGTTGAATACATATATAAGTTAATAATAAGATTATCAATTTGTATATACTAATACCATCGTGAATTATGAAAAAAAATGAAATTAGAAATACGGTTTTTATAATAATATTTCTATTAGGAGGGGTTTATGCACATAGCCAAGTGCTTTGGTATGGAGATCCTAATAAGAGTGTGAATAGCAGCTTCAGAAGATTTGATTCTGGTAATGCTGGAGATTACTGTAATAATCAATCTAATAATTCATCTACAGCTACTACTACGAATGATTCGGAATATGGAAAAGTTTGGAGAGTTCGTAAACCGAAAGGTCAGAAAAGAGGAGAGTTTGCCAGAACGACAGGTACGGTTAATAATCATGTACCTAAGGATGGGGATGTACTATATTATGGATGGAGATGGAAAATAAATTCAACTCCTAATATTACTAGCGGAATCGCTGTGTGGCAGTGGAAAACTGATGCTGGTAATCAAAATAATACTCAAAATTACCCTCTTAATATGGGGTATGGCAATGGGAACTTAAGTCTTAGTGCTTGGGGCCCTTGTTATCCGTCGTGGAATTCTTGCAGTGGATCTATTAGCAGACGTAAAACTACTTTATGGAATAAATCTATTCCAGAAAATACTTGGGTGAGTTTTGTCATAAAAATAAAACTGTCTAGAAATAAAGATGTAGGATATATAGAATTCTGGTATAACGGAGAGAAGCAGACTTTAACCAATTCAGGATTTCAGGATTATAAAGTAACGTTGTCCTCGGATGGTAAGAGAGCATATCATAAAACATTTGATGGTACTGTTGTATATCCGAAATGGGGATCATATAACTCTAATGCGTGCAACTTTGATGTTAGCACTTATTATGACGAAATGAGAGTCGCAACAACCTTAGCAGCTGCGACTCCTTCGGGGACTTCTTCTGATTCTAATAAACCACCAACAGTAGCCTTAACGAATCCATCTCAGAATAATCAAGAGTTTACTTTAGGAGAAACAATTGTCTTAAGAGCAAACGCTTCGGATCCTGATGGCGATGTAGGTCGAGTTAATTTTAAAGTAAACGGTAGCTATTATGATCAAGATCAAACAGCTCCTTATACGGTTACTTGGACACCAACAGTAGCAGGAACATATACAATAGGCGCAAGAGCTTTTGAAGAAGGACAAGAAGGGCTTTCTACAGAAGTTTCAAGAACGGTAATTGTTAAGTCACCAACTAGTAATCAAGCTCCAAATGTTTCATTTGCTTCACCATCTGGTAACATTACTTTAGAAGAGGGATATGATCTTACCGTAGTTGCAAATGCTTCTGATTCAGATGGTAGCGTTTCTAATGTAAAATTATATATTAATAACAGTTTAGTTCGTCAAGAGAATGTAGCACCATATGAGTGGGGTCATAATAGTTCCCCTAATCCACAAGAAGTAAATGGAAGATCTACAGGAACGTATACGGTTAAAGCTGTAGCTACTGATAATGATGGTAAACAAAGTGAAGCCACTTTTACTTTAACTGTAGAAGGAGACGATGATAATGGAAGTGATGGAGATGGCAATAATAGCTGTTCATTTGGTACTCCGATCAATAGCGGTCTTAATGCTATGGATAAGGTAACCTATTCTAATGTACATGTGTTAGGGGATAACGGGCCTAAATTAGGGAACTTCAGAAAATTTACGATTAATTGGGTGCCAGATAGTAATGGTTTATATCAGTTTGCTATTAATACAAATAATGGATCTCCGGATTGGTACGTAGATTTTAAAGCTACAATGACTTTTCAGTTGAAGAATTCTAATCCAGAAGTTACTTTGAACAATACTGGATTTGAAGGTCTCGATGGTTCTTATTGGATAGCTAGAGACGGTGCTAATTTTGCACTGGTTTCCAAATCTGAAGGATATACGATATATTTCAGTAATTCGGTATCTGCTCCAAATTGTAATAGGTCTAATCCAGCAATTGATGTTTCGCAGATTAAAGCTTTTCCTAACCCTTTGTCGGATTCTTTTTTAACCATTTCAGGAATGTCCTCAGAATTAAAAACTCTTCAGATAATTAGTGTTGAAGGGAAAGTAGTAAAAGAGTTTATGACTGAAAAAGAAATAGAAACTGTAAATGTTTCAGAATTACCATCTGGTTCCTATTTCTTATCTATTAAATCGATAGGATTTAAAGAATCTTTATTGTTTGTAAAAAAATAAGATTGGTAATAGCTAACTAGGATATTTTTTGAGATCAAAATATCCTAGTTTTATTAGTCATAACTATATAAAAATCATTTTGTATTATCTTTTTAAAGATCATATTTAGAATTAAAACTTGATATTTTTCGACACGAGTATAGTAGGAAAGAATAATCTATAATAAAAACCTTAATAATATCTATAAAGTATCTATAAAAATTTAATGTAAATAAATGTTTATCAGTTGTTTAAATCAATTTTCATTCATGTTTAAAACTTGAATTTTTCTTCAAAATTCAATACTATTGTATGATAATATTTAATAAGAAAATCCAGACGCTCTTGTTAAATTTTTTATATCATAGTTAAGAAGCATTGAACAAATATTATTGGGAATTTTAATTTATAATTTTAAAAATTTATTTATGATAATAATCATTCCAAAAACAACTGTTCTAAATATCAAGTGATAACTAGCATTTGACTCTTAAAATATTTCTTCCCTTAGATCTTTAATATTTTAATTCGGTTACTAATATGTATATCCAGTATAGTGATTTATTTCATTAAATGGATTTGACCTTATTAATAAAATTAATGATAAAAATTGCGATTTCGAATACATTAAATAGGTGCTTAGAAATGATCTAAGATACCATAATAAGCTTAGTGTTTATAGATCAATTATTGTCTCTATAGGTGCTCAATAACATAACACAAACTCACAACTAAAACCTAATAAATTATGAATACAACTAAAAGTTACCTCCATAAATGGCGATACCTATTAAAACACAACAGTTTCATTACATTAATTTTATTGATGTTCCTTATATTTTGTGTAAGTAAAATTTTTGCTACTTCTAACGATACACCCACAAAAATTACCTCATCTTTTGATTGTGCTCCACCTACTATTAGTTTGGTAACTATTAGACCTGTTCAATCTGGATTATGGACACAGGCATCAACTTGGCCCAATGGTAATCTACCAACAGCAAATGATGATATAGTTGTTCCTCCTGGAATAACTTTAACTATGGTAGGAACTTGTAGAGCCAAAAACATCACTGTACAAGGAAAACTTGGTGCAGTAAACTATCAATCTCCAGGTGCTTGGATAGATTTAGAAGCACAAAGTATTATGGTTGCTAACGGAGGGTATATGGAAGTAGGAACTGAAAATCAGCCTTACTATGCAGATAAAGGCCCTGGAGGCATTAGATGTCAAATAACACTTACTGGTAACAAGATTGCTAATGCGGCAGCATCATATAAAGCAATTATGGTAATGGGCGGAGGCCGCTTAGAATTGCATGGAAAGAAAAGAATAAGTTGGACCAATCTAACAAGTACGGCAAATGTAGGAGCGACGCAAATTACCTTAAAAGATCAGGTAGATTGGGAAGTAGGGGATAAGATTGCACTTACAGCCACAGGATTGGCTAATGGTCAATCCAAAGCTTGGAACAATGTGGATGAAGCCATAATAACTGCTATTAGCGATAATAAAAGAACTCTTACACTATCAGCACCTCTTAAATTTAAACATATTGGAGGATCTAAAACATATACTAGAGACAGAGATGGAAAAACTTGGGATGTAAATATTCAAGGAGAAGTTGGTTTGTTATCACACTATATTAAAATTCAAGGTAAAATGGATGGAAATAATGAGCAAACTGGCTTTGGAGGTCATATTATGCTCATGAAAGGTTCTACTTCTCATTCAGAAAATATAGAGTTATACAAAATGGGACAAAAAGGTGTGTTAGGTCGATACCCTTATCACTGGCACTTAAATGAAGATCAATCAAATGGTAGTTATCTAAGAAATAGCAGTGTGCATAAATCCTTTAATAGAGCTGTTACTATACATGGTACAGATTACGTCACTGTCGATGGTGTATTTGCTTACGACCAAATTGGTCACGGTATTTTTTTAGAAGATGGAGGAGAACGATTTAATACCATTAAAAATAATGTAGTATTTATTACCAGAAGGCCAAAACCAGGTGAAGAATTGACTCCTTCTGATAATGAAGCTAATGAAGCACAAAATAGAACACCAGCATCTTATTGGATTACTAACCCTAATAACTATTTCGAAAATAATGTGGCCGCGGGTACAGAAGGAACAGGATTTTGGTTCGCTTTTCCAGAAAAACCTATGTTTGATTCTGGTAATTTAGCTTATTTCCAGGGGATGAACCCAACAACGGAACCCTTAGGGCGATTCGATGGTTTTGTAGCACATACTTGTATGACTGGCTGGGATGTTTTTGATCAGTTAAACCCTGATCATTCAATAAAAAAGAATTTTGGATGGAAAGTTAATTCTAGGCAACTGATTAAAGATGGTTTGTTTTATGGAAATGATCAAGCTTTATATAGCGGATTAGGTGTAGGAGGAATAAATGAAAACACAGTTTTTTATAATTGTGCTTTTAGTGATAATAAAACGGTTTCTATGCTTGCAGGTGATCTTACGATAGAGAATAGCCTTTTTAATGTTGATACAGATTTAGGTGTTTTTGATGGTGTACGAGAATTCTTTAGATTTTATGATGGTCCTGGTAGACATTTTGATTGCCATTTTGAAGGATGGAACCGATCTAATGCCGAAATGATTAAGCAAATCACAGGTGGTGGAGCAACTGAGAATTTTAATCCTACATTTAGAGGAACTACCAAAGGATTTTCTGAACCTTTCCCATTTAGATTTTTTCAACTGCCAAATACTACTGATACTCGTACAAGAAAGGTTGGACAATTTTTCAAAGATTATGATGGAACGATGTTAGGAAAACCTGGTACGTTGATTCGAGATATTCCATTTCTTAGAGATGGACATGAATACAGACATTCTTCTTGGAGAAATGCGGCTCGATCTGATTATTATTTTGCAGGATTATGGATGGCAAGAATCAATGCAAGTGGAGTTCGTATGTCGGTAATTCGATCTAAGCCCGGTACTGAAGATGTTTGTTTTTACGAATCTGGATCATCGTCATCTGGAACCTATAAATTTCCAATGATTGTTAATGAAGATTTTATGTATACATACTATTTTGATAAAGCCCCAGCAAATAAAAGTATATTACTTATCTGGAATCGGGGAGATGCTGGAGATTTAGGATTGGCTTGCCTGAAGGGTTTGGGAAAACTAGGCAATTTTAGAGTAAACGGTGCTCCGCTACTAAATTCTAGAGCAGCAGTAGAGAATGCTACAAATAATGGATATTTTATAGCTGGAAACGGAGATGTGTATATCAAATTTAGAGCTGTCGGAGGAGATGATAGAGTAAATGTTACCCTAAATTGGGATAATAATGGAGGTTTCCAACCCACTAATCTTCCTTGTACAACAAATGACCTTGATGGAGTTACTGCTCTAGATAGTGATGGGGATGGAAGACCTGATATTGTAGAAACAGATGTTTGTGGTGACCCAAATAATGCATCCGATTTAAACTTGGGATTTAGTAATACAAATGAAAGCTTTCAGCGATTTAATACGGCTGCTGAAAATACAAGTAGTGATCAGTCTTGGTTAATTAGAGCAGATAACTCAAATGATCCATATGTTGTAAGAAGTGGATTTAAGTTTAATGGCAATCAGGTTTCCCAATTAAGAATTAGAACTAAGTCTGAGGCAACTGGGTCATATCAACTATTTTGGACTACAATTAATGAGAATAATTTTTCAGCTGCTCGATCAGTAACAGTGACCCCACAAGCCACAAATG
This sequence comes from Aquimarina sp. MMG015, assembly GCF_018100855.1. Classification (NCBI taxonomy): domain Bacteria; kingdom Pseudomonadati; phylum Bacteroidota; class Flavobacteriia; order Flavobacteriales; family Flavobacteriaceae; genus Aquimarina; species Aquimarina sp. MMG015. The sequence goes on along the minus strand of NZ_JAGJEB010000022.1, from coordinate 17,928 downwards.
TCTTTGAAGAACTTGTGTTTGATATGAGTAATCTCAACAGCTGGATGGGGCAAACCATTACCAAACTTCGATTAGATTTTCCTGGAAATCCTTCTGGATCTAGTCATTATTGGGTTGATTATATTCATGGACCAAATGCATCGGATGACCCTTGTGATAATTCACCAGAAATTGTATTTACAAATCCTACAAATAACGAGTTAGAAGAAGGTGATGATTTAGGTGTAGTAGTCTCTGTTACCAATGGAAGTGTTTCAAATATTAGACTTTATCTAAATGATGTTTTGGTACGACAAGAAGGAGGAGCTCCTTATGAATGGGGGACAGCAAATACCAACCAAAATGATAATACTTTATTAAATCTTGCGGCAGGAACTTATGAGTTAAAGGCTATAGCAACCACTACCAGTGGTGAAACTGTCACCAAAATCAAAACGATCATAGTAAATGATGTAAATGGAACTGCAATTCCAATACCAGGAGGTTTTGAAGCTGAAGCATTTACTAATATATCAGGCAGTGTTCGTGAAGAGAATACACCTAGTGGAGGACAAAACCTTGGTTTTATATTAAATAACAATTATACTGAGTATCAGATTGATGTTGAGGATTCGGGAAGTTATGATTTTACGGTATTTACTTCAAGTAATACTAATGGCGGTACCATTGAGATTTATGCGAATAACTCTTTAAAAGAATCTATACAGATCCCAGGAAATGGTAATTGGCATTCATATCAATCACATACTAGTTCTATTTCACTTTCCGGTGGAAACCAAACATTACGATTGGTATACACTGGTGGAGCTGGGTATTTGTTTAATTTTGATAAAGTTGAAGTTACAAAACCTTCGCTTGTGGAAACAACTACAAGCCTTTCTCCAATTCACGATGCTTACTTAGATAATAGTACAAGATTTAATAATACTATGGTGAGATTAGAAGGTGGAAGACGTACCGGATATTTAATGTTTGATCTAGCTGGAATTAATGGAGAGATTACTGATGCGATATTAGAATTTGAAGTATTTGGTGATGCAGGAAATGGAGAAGTACTAGTCCAAGAGGCAGCACATAACGGTTGGACAGAGACCAATCTCTCTCTTCAAAATAAACCTGCCACAAAAGCACAGATTATAGGTTCTAGAACAGGTGCATATGCAATAGGTTCTACCATACAAATTCGGGTAGATCTTTCTAAAGTTTTGACTAATGAGAAGCTCAGTCTTATTTTAGAAATGAATGGAGGCAATGATTTTGCTTTTGGATCCAAGGAAAATGGAACTACAGGAGCTCCAAAATTGGTAATTACTTATTTAGAGAATAAAAATCCTGACAACGTTGATGATAACGACCCTATTCTTTATCCAAATCCAGTAAAGAATATCTTACGTGTTTCTGGTGCGGATTTTTCCAAAGTCATTAAGGTATACGATTTGTTAGGTGCAGAAAAGATTAGTCAATCTTTGGATGAATCAGAAAATGAGATTGATTTTAGCCAGCTGTCCAAAGGAGTCTATATGGTGCGAATTATAGATATAGAGAATCGTCGATCAGATTTAATGATATATAAAATTGTAAAAACAAATTAAAGAGAATGATAAACAATCTCAAGGTATTTTTCCTTGAGGTTGTTTATATATTGTATAAGCTTTTATAAATCAAATAACCTAGGAAGCCATAAACTTAACTCAGGAATATAGGTGATTAAAACCAATACAAGTATCATAATTAAAAACAAAGGCATCAAAGGGCGAATTACTTTCTGAATACTTAATTCTGCTACACTACATCCTACAAAAAGTACAGAACCCACAGGAGGCGTGCATAGTCCGATACAAAGGTTTAGAATCATAACAACACCAAAGTGGATAGGATTCATTCCTAAATCTGTTACAATAGGTAAAAAAATTGGAGTGAAAATTAATACTGCTGGAGTCATATCCATAAAGACTCCCACAAATAATAAAATTAGATTGATAAGTATTAAAATAATAATTGGATTATCACTAATTGAAAGTAATGCATTACTAATTTCTTGAGGAATGTTTTCATAAGACATTACCCAAGACATTGCAATAGAGGTTGCAATTAGTAATAACACGATTGATGAGGTTTTTATAGTTTCTAATAATATTGGAGCAATGCTTTTAAGTGAAATTTCTTTATACACAAGAGCTAATATAAAAGTGTAAATAACTGCTATTGCAGAAGCCTCAGTAGCTGTGAAAATTCCGGCAACGATTCCTCCAATAACAACTACAAGTAAAAGAAGACTTGGTAATGCATCTAAAAATCGTTTAAGAAAAACCTTAAGACTAACTAGTTTTTCTGTAGGATATTTTTTGATTACCGAATAAATACCAGCGACTAACATTAAAGCAAATCCAATCAATAAACCTGGGACATACCCAGCTACAAATAGAGCAGCAATAGAAACACCACCACTAGCTAGAGAATATATAATTAAAACATTACTTGGTGGGATTAATAAACCTGTCGTAGAACTAGTTATATTTACAGCAGCACTAAAAGATTTATCATACCCTTCTTTTTCCATCATTGGATTCATAAACCCACCAATAGCAGAAGCAGCTGCAACGGCGGAACCGGATATTGCACCAAAAAGCATACAAGCAAATATATTTACAAAAGCCAATCCTCCTGGTAAAGGTCCTACAATAGCTTTTGCGAAATTTATGAGTCGTACTGCAATACCGCCTCGATTCATAATTTGACCTGCTAGTATGAAAAAAGGAATTGCAGAAAGGGTAAAACTGTCCAAAGATGTTGCCATCCTTTGCGCTAACGTAGTAACTGATGGCATAAATGGCATGGCTACAATAAGGGTAAATAGTCCGGATAGACCAATGGCATACGCTACGGGAACTCGAATTGAGAGTAATACAAGAAAACTTAATGTTAGGATCAAAACTTCAGTATAATTCATAATACAAGATCTTTTTTACGTAATAGTATGACTAAAGAATAATAACAGATCAATAAGCCACTTATAGGAATTACCAAATAAATAAATCCTAAAGGAATTTCTAGTGTAGCTGATTTTTGCTGAAACACAAATGTTAACCAACAAAGTCTTACTCCTCCGATAACCATAACAAGAAATCCAAAAATTAAAACAGATCCTTGCACAATACTTTCATATAATTTTTGTCTTTTAGCTACAATATGAGAAGGTATCAGATCTATGGCAAGATGTAAGCGTTTTCCTGTGGCGTATGCCGCTCCCAATAGGCCTAGCCATATTAAGGAGAAGCTCGAAATCTCGTCAGTAATAGTACTGGGGGATTTTAATAAAAACCTTGAAAACACCTGCCATATAACACTAAATAACATCAATGAGAATATTAGAATTAGCGCTTTTTCTAAAAATGTATCTATTGTTTTTCTCATTGCTTTGTGTTTTTGATATTCTTAATTAAGGATAGCATATCAGGATTATCTTGAAACATTTTTTGAATACTTTCTGTCTCCTGTTCGAACAAAGTTTTGTCAGGAGTTATAATTTCGACTCCAGATGTGGTAATAATATCCAAGGATTCCTTTTCTGATGCAGCCCATAACTTACGTTGTTCTATTGTAGATTCTCTCGCAGCTTCTTTTAACCAGATTTGTTCCTGCTCCGATAATCGTTCCCAAGTATCTAAACCAATTAATAAAACATCAGGAACGGCAGTATGTTGATCAAGACTAAAGTATTTACATATTTCATAATGTTTAGAGGTATAAAAACTGGGCAGGTTGTTTTCTGCGCCGTCGACAACACCTTGTTGTAGAGCTGTGTATAATTCTCCCCATGAAATGGGAGTGGGAGATCCTCCTAAAGAATTGACCATTGCAACAGCCATATTACTTTTTTGAACTCTTATTTTCAAACCCTTAAGATCTTCTGGAGTCGTTATAGGCTTCTCTTTTGTATAGAAACTACGACTTCCTGCATCATAAAAAGTTAACCCTCTTAGTCGATATTTATCTCCTTTAGTAAGCATTTCATCTCCAATAGCTCCATCAAAAACCTGAAAAGCGTGTTGTCTATCTCTAAATAGATATGGAATACTAAAAACCTTGTATTCTGTGATAAAGTTTTCTAAGACAGCTGCAGAAACTTTGGTAATGTCTAGACTTCCAATTTGTAGTAATTCAAGACATTCACGTTCTGCACCCAATTGACCACTTGGGTATAATTTAACTTGTAAAGTTCCGTTTGATTTTTTTTTAAGTTTTTCACCTAAAATAATCATTGCTTTATGCACAGGATGTTTGGTGTCTAATGTGTGCGCTAGTCTTAGTATTTTGACTTCTTTTTTCGTAGAACAAGATCCTATTATTAATAGTCCTATAAAAAGTGGAAATAGTATCTTGATTCTCATGATATTAGTTGTTTTTAATTTCTTTAATGCTCACCAATACTTCTTTTATATCCGAAGAAAGTTTTAAGAAATCGTTGTTCTTAATATTGTTTTTACTAAAAAGTAGAGATCCCATTCCAACACAACTTACTCCAGAATCAAACCATAATCTTAAATTTTCCAGAGAAGGTTGTACACCTCCGGTAGGCATTATTTTAGTTTTAGGTAAAACAGTTTTAATAGCTTTGATGAAATCTACACCTAAAACATTACCAGGGAAGGCTTTAATTAATTTTGCTCCTAGTTGTTGAGCACTATAAACTTCTGTAACGGTAGCACATCCTGGGACCCATAACACTTCTTTTTTATTGCAATAATTAGCGATTTCAGGGATTAATGCCGGAGAAACTATAAAATCTGCTTGAGCGTTAAGAAATTGTTCAACCTCAGTTTTAGTAAAAATGGTTCCTATACCTAAAATTAGATCATTGTACTTTAATGCATATTTTCGTAATTCAGTAAAAACGGAGAGTGCTTTTTCATTTCTATTTGTGAATTCAAAAACTCTGACACCTGCTTCATATGAAGCATCTAATACTTTTTTAGTAACTTCAATATCTTGATGATTAAAAACAGGAATTAATCCGGTTTTTTCCATTATTGTGATGATGTGTTCTGCAGAGTTTTTCATTTATCTTAATAGTCTTCCAATGTTATCCCCTTGTACTAGTTGTTCTATTTCTTCTACAGAAACTAAATTTGCATCTCCAAGAATTCCATGTTTCAATACTGCAGAAGCCACGGCAAATTCAAGAGCATCATCCTCTTCTTTGTGCATCAATCCATAAATTAATCCTGCCATAAAAGCATCACCACCGCCAATGCGATCTACAATGTTTTCCATAGTATAAGTTTTAGAGACATTGTATTTATTATTTCTCCAAAGTATTGCCGATAACTTATTTTGAGATGCAGAAATGATTTCTCGTTGGGTATTAGATAGTGTATGCACAGTAGTGTATTTCTGCTGTACTTTTTTACATCCTTCTTCAAAGTTGTTTGCTGAAATGTCTAGGCAATTTTCAAAATCAGTAAGCCCACCTACGATAACATTAGTTTTGCTAATAAGCTCAGGCATTATTTCTAAAGGTGATTTCCCATATTGCCATAGGTTTCTTCTATAATTAATATCTCCACTTACTGTTATTCCTAATTTTTGCGCCGAAGTCAAAGCATCGAGACATAGTTGAGCTGCGGATTCAGAGATCGCCGGTGTAATTCCTGTCCAATGAAACCAATCTACATCCTTTAAAATTTCATCCCAGTTAAAAATAGTAGGGTTTAATTTTGAAAAGGAAGAATCAAAACGGTCATATATGATTTTAGAAGATCGTTGCATAACACCATTTTCTAAAAAATAAAGTCCCATTCTTCCATCATTGAATTTTATGTTATTGGTGTCAACTCCTGACTTTTTTAAGTAGTTGCAAGCAGTTTTTCCTATGGAATGATTTGGAAATGAAGTGATATGAGTAGCGCTGACATTCCATTGTGCAAGAGAGATTGAAACATTAGCTTCTGTTCCGCCAAAATGTACCTTATATGTATTCGATTGCTCGAATCGCTCATGCGTAGCAGTAGTAAGACGCATTAGAACCTCACCTAAAGTGACAACTCTTTTTTTCATTTTATTAATATTGGATTTGATAATTTTTCACTCATTTCCGAAACTATTTTATCAAAACCTTCATAGGTATTGAATTGGGCATTGGATTGTTCCCATCCCGCAAGGAAGTAAAAAATGGTAGGTTTTTTATCTGAGGCATTCATTACAGTGTAGTAGGTTGTAGTTATATCTGTATTTTCCTTAGGAGCTTGTCCTTCGTTGATAAAATCTTTTTCAGGGACTATGATCGCCATACCAAGAAAGTCATTATTCTCTGATTGTGCTCCGAAAGTCTCTAGAATGAAATGCTTTTTTGAGGATTTAGAGTATTTATCGTTAGGTTTTAAATTTACAATACCGGTAACCAAATCCATTTGATTGGTTGCACCTCTAAAAAACACTTGACTCTGGTACCCCCATTGTCCTTTCCAAATGGTAATTCTATGGACAACATCTATATTTTGATCTCCAATTTTTGAATTCCTGTAAATCATGTCAAAAACTGATCTTATAGGCCCTTCCATAACAGTTTTAAATTCTGCTTGGTCCTTACCAGTAAGCCTGATCAGTGAGTCATTATATTTTATAGCCAATGCTCCAGCTCCAAGAGAGTTTCCAACTTTTAGGACATCCATCCCCCAGTCATCTAATTCATGATAATTTCCTTCTCCTAAACCTACGCGATCTAATACAAGTTCGGAGGTGTTTTTTCCAAAAATATCAATACCATTTCGTGGATCAAAATAGAATCTAAAGCCTACTTTATCATTCTCCCAAGCTGGTCCTTCCATTTGATAAAAAATACTATCATTGGTTCGTGGGTCACCTGTTCGCTTTTGCTCTAAAACTTCTTTTACAGTATTTTTATTAGTTCCAATTCCGAACCTAATATTTGTTCTTGGAGTAAACGAAGGAATACTTTCTGTAGCTATTGTTGTTAATTCTAGTTTTTGAGTTTGATTTGCTTTAAAGTCAAGGGTTAAGCTTAATTCATCCCACTCCTCCTTTTTTTCTAGGTTATCTAATTGAAAAGGAATGATTCTTCCAGACGAATCTTTAATTATAGGAACTCTATTATCGGAGATACTGTCTAACTTGTTTATTATTATGTCTTTGGGAATAATAATACTCTCATCCATTCTATCTATAGAAGAAGTATTTGTAAAGCTGATATATTTTTTACCTTGATCAGATACGGATTCCTTTTTGCAACTTATTACTGTAAGCGTTAAGGAAATAATGATGCATAGATGTTTCATTACTTTTCGTTTGTAGGTTTACCAATAGTTGCTAGAATACCACCATCTACATAGAGAATATGCCCATTTACAAAATCACTTGCCTTAGAAGCTAAAAATATAGCTGTACCTGCCAAGTCGCTAGGGTCGCCCCATTTAGCAGCTGGAGTACGATTAATGATAAAATCATTAAACGGATGTCCGTCTATACGGATTGGTGCTGTTTGTTCCGTAGCAAAATATCCTGGACCAATTCCATTCACTTGTATATTGTATTTTGCCCATTCTGTAGCCATATTCTGAGTAAGCATTTTTAATCCTCCCTTCGCAGCAGCGTATGCACCAACAGTATTACGTCCTAATTCGCTCATCATAGAGCAGATATTAATTATTTTCCCTGATTTTCTTTCGATCATTCCCTGAACTACGTGCTTAGAAACTATAAATGGGCTAACAAGGTCTACGTCAATTACTTCTTTAAAATCAGAAACTTCCATTTTTTCTAGAGGGGTACGTTTTATAATACCTGCATTATTAATTAGAATATGGATAGGACCTACTTCTTCTTCAATTTGTTTAATAGCATTTTTTACTTCTTCTTCATTAGTTACATCGAATTTATAACCTCGAGCATCTATTCCTAATTCTTTATATGAATCTACTGCATTGTTGATTTTTTCTTGAGAGGAATTTCCATTTACGATAATTTTAGCTCCTGCAAGTCCTAATCCTTTGGCCATAGCCATACCTAAACCATGTGTTGATCCTGTAATTAGAGCATTTTTATCTTTTACATCAAATAGTGATAGTGACATAATGTGACTTATTTAAGATCTGTAATTTTACATGTATCCATATCCCCATAATCCAAATTCTCTCCGGCCATTCCCCAAATGAATGTGTAGTTAGAGGTTCCTGAACCAGAATGTATAGACCAAGGAGGTGAAATTACAGCTTGCTCATTCTGCATCCAGATATGTCTGGTTTCGTGTGTTTGCCCCATAAAATGACAGACAGATTGATCATTTGGTACTTCAAAATAGAAATATACTTCCATTCTTCTATCATGAGAATGTGCTGGCATTGTATTCCATACACTACCTTTTTTTAATTCTGTCATTCCCATTTGTAATTGACAAGTTTCTACGACACCACCAACAATAAGCTGTATCACCGTTCTATGATTAGAAGTTTCTAAAGAGCCTAATTCTATTTTATTGGCCTTTTCTTTAGTTACTTTTACCGTAGGATAACTATGATGTGCTGGTGCAGAATTGATATAGAATTTAGCAGGATTTGATGAACTCTGACTTTTAAATACTACTTCTTTATTTCCTTTTCCCACATATAAAGCTTCTTTGTATTCTAGTTCATAAGAAGTTCCATCTACTATAACTTCCCCTTTTCCTCCAACATTAATAATTCCCAGCTCTCTTCTTTCTAAAAAATAGTCCGCTTTTATGGGATCGATAGGTTCTAGTTTTAAAGTATCCTTTGGCACCACCGATCCAGCGATATACCTGTCGTAATGCGAATATGTAAGATTTATTTGTCCTAACTGCATTAGGTTTTCTATCAAAAATTCATCTCTTAATTCTGTAGTATCCATTGCTTTTACAGCTTTAGGGTGAGATGCATATCTGGATTCGTAAGCAGTAGCCATAATTTTATGTTTTAGTTGTTATAGTATTGATTTTCTAATTCCCATTTCCAGGCCTCTTAATTCTGCTAAACCTCTTAATCTTCCGATTCCTGAATACCCTGGATTTGTTTTTTTATGTTGGTCATCTAACATTTTATGACCGTGATCTGGTCGCATTGGAATATTAAGATCGGATCGACCAACTTTCTTCCTTTTCTTTTGTTCATTTATTAGAGATCTCATTACTTCATACATATCCACATCACCTTCTAGATGATTAGCTTCATAAAAGTTTCCTTTTTCATCTCTTTTAGTACTTCTTAAATGAATAAAATGTATTCGACTTCCTAAACGTTCTATCATATTTGGTAAATCATTATCAGGACGAAGCCCAAAGGATCCGGTACAAAATGTTAACCCATTATTGGTAGAGTCTACAGCGTTATATAAATCCATAATATCTTTTTCTGTGCTTACTACTCGTGGTAGACCAAGGATTGGAAATGGAGGATCGTCTGGGTGGATGCACATAAGTACTCCGGATTGTTCTGCTGTAGGTATAATATCTTTTAAAAATGAAAAGAGATGTTCTTTTAATTCTTTAGCTCCAATATCTTTATAAGTATTTAAAATGGCATTAAAGTCTTTTAACGAATATCCTTCTTCTGCACCTGGTAAACCGGCGATTATGTTATTTACTAAGAGTTTCTTTTGCTCTTCAGACATTTGTTTTTCTAATATCTTAGCATTTTTAATTTGTGTATCAGTGTACTCTTTTAGTGCATTTGGTCTATTAAGTAATAATAGATCAAAAACTGCGAATTCAGTTGCGTCAAAACGTAATGCAGTTGATCCATCCGAAACTTTGTATTCTAGATTTGTTCTGGTCCAATCGAGAACAGGCATGAAGTTATAGCAGATGATATTGATTTCGCAAGTACCTAGGTTTTGTATTGTAGTTTTGTAATTTTCTATGTATTTAATATAGTTTCCAGATCTGGTTTTTATGTTTTCGTGAATTGGAACGCTTTCTACAACAGACCATTTTAATCCGGATGCTTCAATGATTTCCTTTCTTTTTAGTATTTCTTCTATGGTCCAAACTTCTCCATTTGGGATATGATGTAAAGCGGATACAATACCAGTTGCTCCAGCTTGTTTTATGTCGGATAATGATACTGGATCACTAGGTCCATACCATCGCCATGTTTTTTCTAATTTCATATATTATATATTAAACACCGCTAAAAGCGCTAAAACCTCCATCAATGGGAACGACAATACCAGTTACAAACTTGGAGCCTTCTCCGCATAACCATTCTGTAGTTCCGATAAGATCCTCGGGGTTCCCATATCTGCCCATTGGAGTTTGTTCTATGATAGTTTTGCCTCTTTGGGTTGGATTTCCTTCAGAATCTGTTAATAACGATCTATTTTGATCCGTTAAGAAAAAACCAGGTGCTAGAGCATTTACTCTAATACCCACTTTCGCAAAATGTACAGCAAGCCATTGTGTAAAATTTGATATCGCTGCTTTTGCTCCACTATACGCTGGAATTTTGGTTAATGGAGTAAATGCATTCATGGATGATATATTGAGAATGCAACAATTTTCTTTACCCACCATTTCTTTTGCAAAAACTTGGGTTGGTAATAAAGTCCCTATAAAATTGAGATTAAAAACGAATTGAATTCCTTCTGTATCTAAATCAAAAAAACTTTTAAAATCATTTTGATTATTTTCCAAATCTTTTAATCTAAGGTGCGTGTTCGAAGTTGTCCCTTTTGGGTGATTTCCACCAGCTCCGTTAATTAAAATATCGCAGCTACCTAATTTTGAATTAATCTCGGATTGTGCTTTTAATAAAGATTCTTTACTAAGTACATCTGCAGCAATACCAATCGCTGAACCACCTTGTTTTTTAATCTCTTGTGCAACTTTTTCTGCTGCATCTTTTCTTAAATCCAAAATAGCAAGTTGTGCTCCTTTTTTAGCCAATGCTAATGCTATTGTTTTCCCTAAAACTCCACCGCCACCAGTGAGTACTACTACCTTATTATCCATATTTACAATAGAAAGAATTCATCTATTTCAAATTTGAAACTTTTATTACAATTAAGATTTAAATTTTAGAGAAGGATCATACGGAAATAAGTATAAAAAAGTACAATGAATTGATTTTCAGTGTATTAATTTTTTACTGGTTTAAATGTAAATTTTCTTAAAAAATTGAATATGCTGTTTGTTTTCAAAGGATTATGTTGAGTTTTTGATAAATTTTGAAGACAATTTTTGAATTATTCGAACAATTAGCGCCCTTAATCCGAACTATTAGGATAGTAGGTTTTAATAGTTTTGAAACAACCTATTTTTCATAATAGATTATAATCGATAAACTTATTCTTAGAATAGAGAGGTACATTTTAAGTTTTAACTTATAAATGTATGAGTACTGTTGATAACATATAATAATGATAAAATAAGTTTTTCTAGGACTATAAAAAGAAATATAGAATGCGAATAAATGACAAAAACAATTCAAGTACTGTTTTCTTATTTTTATTGCTATTACAGGTCATCGGAGCTTCTTCTCAGGAAGAATATTCTTTGTCGGAGTTAGTTGCTAATAAAGGTCCTTATATTCCTAATTATAGTTATGCTGGGTATCAATTTGGAGAGAAGGAGATAAAAATTTCAGATGATATTACTACTGTACTGAACGCAACTGATTTTGGGGTTGTTGCAAATGATGAAAAAGATGATTCCAAAGCGTTATTGAGAGTTTTTGAGAAAGCTCATCAGATAAAAGAACCAGTATTGATTCAATTACCTGCAGGAAGGATAATTTTAAGTGAAGTATTATATTTCGAAAGGAGCAACATTGTACTTAATGGTCAGGGAGTAGAAAATAATGGAACTGAAATTTTCTGCCCAAGACCAATGATGTACTTAAAAGATCCTAATGATTTAAAAGAACTTAGAGAATATCTGGTTAAACTAGATAAAATTCAAAAAGAAGAAGAAAAGAACATTTTCCTTCCTTTCTCTCAATATTCTTGGTCAGGAGGTATGTTTTGGACTAGAATTCCTGGTGCTAGGGTAAAATCCTATCTTAAAAAATACGATAAAGAGCCTAAAGTTTTGGGAACTATTGACAATGCAAAACGTGGTTCAGTCTCATTTAAAGTTCATAATGATTTAGGGTTAAATAAAGGGGACGTTGTAGAGATACAATGGTTTAATAAAAAGGGCAAAGAGGCAAATATATTAAGAGAATTATATGGAGATACTGAAAATTTAAAAATTGGATCTCATCATTGGAACTATACCAATCTGCCATTAATTCGTCAACAGGCACAAATTGAAGAAATAGTTCGAAATCAGGTCACAATTAAATCTCCATTATTAACAGACATTATTCCTGAATATGAGGTGAGAATAATAAAATGGGATCATTTAAAAGAAGTAGGGATTCAGAATTTCAAAATTACATTTCCTTTTTCTAATCGTATAGCTCATCATGTAGAACAAGGATATAATGGAATTTACTTGACTAGAGTTTTTAATAGTTGGGTTCAAAATGTGGTTATAGAAAATTCTGACAGTGGTATATTAACAGAAGCCATTGCTAATGTCACTATTAAAGATATTAAGACTACCGGGAAAAAGAAGGGTCATTATACAGTACAAATGGGTGGAGTTCATAATGTTTTAGTTAAGAATTTATCTGTTCATAATGATGTAATGCATCCTTTAAGCTTTAATACTTTTTCTACTAAAAGCGTTTATCATAACTGCGAAGTTTTTAAAAATCCAATTTTGGATCAACACTCAGGCGTAAATCATCAAAATTTATTTGATTTAATAACTGTTCATTTAAATACATTAGGAAATGACTCATATCCTCTTTTTACTGGTGGTGGAGCAGGTTATTGGAAACCTTCACATGCATCATATAGTACTTTTTGGAATATTAAAGTAAATTTTTTGAATACCCTAGAACATGAAGAACTCATACGTTTAGATGGAATGAACGATGGGCCTAATGCTAGGTTAGTAGGTATCTCGGGAAATCAAAAGATAGTAATTAACTATAATCCAGATGCCTATGTAGGTTTTGTAAATGAAGACATAAAATTAATTCCTTCGTTATATAAGTATCAACTTAAGAGAAGATTAAAGAATTAAAAAATTAGAAAGCAAAAATGAATTAGTCTTAAACGTTAAATTATTAACATTTATTTAATATTTTGAAGTTTAAAACGTTATTAGGAGGAAATTTTAAGGGAATTGATGAAGCATATATACGCATTACTATTATTTTTTATTTCAACTTTATCTATTGCTCAAGATAATTTTTATAATAAATTTTTACATCTTTTTACCTCAGATGGATTATCACAAAGTACAGTAATTGCTATTCATCAGGATCGATTAGGTCGAATGTGGATAGGAACCAGAGATGGATTGAATAAATATGATGGTGATAATTTTACGGTTTATAGAAACATACTTAATGACTCCACTTCAATTAGTAATAATGACATTTTATCTATACAAGAGGATCAAGAAGGTTTTATCTGGATCGGAACATACAATGGATTAAATAGATACGATCCAAAACTTAATATATTTAAATCATATTTCCATTCTAGTAAAAAAGGAAGTATCTCAGACAATACAATCTGGTCTATTCATATGTTGGATAATGGAGAACTTTGGTTTGGTTCTTCTAACGGTCTTATGGTATATAATAGGGAATCAGATTCATTTATTACAATCAAAAATAACCCAGTGAATGCTTCAAGTCTTTCGAATAATTATATTTTAAGTATATACGAAGACAATAAAAAAGATATCTGGATAGGGACAGCAAATGGTTTAAATAAGTTAAAAAAAAGGAATGATAAAGATTTTGTTTTTAAGAGATTTTATAGTCATCAAAAATCAAATAGCTTAAGTGACTCTTATATTCAAGCTATTGTACAAGATGATAAAGATAGATTGTGGATTGGAACTAAATATGGAGGTCTTAACTACTACGATTTAACTTCTAGTTCCTTTGGTCGTGTAAGGAAGACTAATAAAAACCAAACAATTAATAAAGATGTTAGAAGTTTATCTATAGATAATCGGGGAGTACTTTGGATAGCAACTTATGATGGACTTTGTATTAAAAACAATGATGACTCTATTATTTCTATTAGGCATCAACAGAACAATTTAAAAAGTCTTAGCAGAAACTCGATTAAAACAATTTTTATAGATAGAAAAGGTTCTGCTTGGCTAGGAACTTATTATGGAGGAATTAACATATGGGATGAATCCAATTCTAATTTTATATCGCTTAGAAAAAACTCTACTGATGATATTGAATACGGCGTAGTAAGCAGTATTGTGCAAGATGATAAGTATAATTTATATTTCGGAACCGAAGGAAAAGGGATTAGTATATTAGATTTGAAGAAAAATCAATCTCTTGATATACAGAAGATTTCAGAAAATAAACTCCCTAGTCTTAGTATTAAATCATTATTTATTGATGACAAAAAACTTTGGATTGGAACTTATAATGCTGGTGTAGCTTTATATGATATAGAGGCTAAGAAATTTGTTTCTAATTTGTTGAGCAAGGATTTAAGAGTGCTTCTTAAAGATGTCGGTGTGTATACGATTAAAAAATCTGGAGATTTTATGTATTTAGGGACTTTTGGAAAAGGCCTTATTCAATATAATTTAACAAACAAAAATTTTAGATTTATAGACCATAATGACATAAATAAAAAATCACTTTCTAATGATAGAATTAGAGTTTTACTTGTTGATAAAGATTCTAATTTATGGATTGGTACACAAAATGGCCTTAATTATATAGAAAGAAGTAAGTTAAATAATAAAGAAATAATTACGGTTAAACGTTTCTTTTTTAATGAAGAACAATTATCCGGAGATGATATTTTAAGCATATACGAGGATAAAAGAGGAACTCTCTACGTTGGGACCAAAGCAAATGGTGTATATAAGTTTGATGATAATACATTTAATAAATTAGAACTTAATGTAGTAGGGACAAAGATTAGTACAGTTTTTAGTATTGTAGAGTATAATGATAACGTTATTTGGATGAGTTCCAATAAAGGTATTGTAGCATATAATCCTGATAAAAAAACTTCGATTCTTTATAACCAAACTGATGGTTTAATCAGTAACGAATTTAATAATAATGCATGTTTAAGAGCTAAAAATGGAGGTCTCTATTTTGGAGGACCATCTGGAGTCTCATTTTTAAATCCTAATCAGATAAAGAAAAATACTTTTGTACCCAAAGTGGTTTTGACAGATTTTAATATTCAAGGAAAAAAGATTGACACTTATGGAGATAAAAAAGTACTAAAAAAGAGTGTTTCCTATACGGATAAACTTACATTATTGCATGATCAAGCTTCTTTTGGGATTAGTTTTGCAATGCCTAATTTTATTAATTCTTCTAATAATCAATACGCGTATCGATTAGTTGGATTAGATAATCAATGGCAGTATACCAAAAATACCGAAGTAAATTACACAATACAAAAACCAGGTAATTACACTTTTGAGGTAAAAGGGGCGAATAATGATAATATTTGGAATGATGAGCCTACAAAACTAAAAATATCATTAAAACCAGCTCCTTGGAAGAGTCCCCTTGCTTTTGCAGGATATGTCATAGCAATAATTTTAGCATTGTTTGGATTAAACCAAATTAACAAAGCAAAAACAAAACTAAAACATGAATTAGACTTAGAACATCTAGAAAATATTAGAAAAGAAGAAATGAATCGTTCTAAGTTAGAGTTTTTTACAAATATTTCTCACGAATTCAGAACGCCATTAGCACTGATTATAGCACCCTTACAACAATTGATAGAGAATTATCAAGGTAGTAACAAGATGTATAAACGTTTATTAGTTATCGAACGTAATGCGGATCAATTATTGAAATTGATTAATCAATTATTAGATTTTAGAAAGTTTGAAAATAAGCATTCTAAATTACAGGTTGCAGAAGGGAATTTGGTAAAGTACCTAAAGGAAATTTACTTGTCATTTAATGAATTTGCTAAAGCAGGTTCGTATACCTATACATTTGAAACTTCTTCGGATATGATAGAAGTATACTTTGATCGATATAAATTGGAGAGGGTATTTTATAACTTAATTTCTAATGCATTTAAGTATACTCCAGAAGGAGGAGAGATTCATGTAAGAATTTTCGAGAATAACAATAATGCGATTGTTGAAATAGAGGATACAGGTAAAGGAGTTGATAAAGAGTTTGTGGACAAAGTATTTGATCGTTTTTATGAAGTAGCTGCAGATAAAGATTATCAGAAACAATTTAATCAAGCCAGTGGGATTGGATTGTCGATAGCAAAAAAAGCTGTCGAATTACATCAAGGTATTATAGAAGTTATGGATACCAAATTAAAAAAAGGAACTGTTTTTAGAGTAAGTCTTAAAAAAGGGAAAGCTCATTTAAACGAAACAGATATTATAAAGAATTTTAAGATTAGTGATGATATTACTCAATATAAAAATCAAATTTCTACAGCTAAGAAAAATAAAGAACTAGATATGGAAATGGTTTTTAAAGAAGACCAAAAGCCATTGATTCTTATTGCAGAGGACAATGATGAATTGAGAGATTTCATAGGAGATATGCTTAAAGACTATTATCAGATAATCAAAGCTGAGAATGGGCAGGTAGCATTTAAAAAGGCAATACAAAAAGTTCCAGATTTAATAATTAGTGATGTGATTATGCCTAAAATGGAAGGGACTGAACTGTGCTCTAAAATAAAGAATGATATTAGAACGAGTCATATTCCTTTTATTTTATTGACTTCTAGAACCTCATTAATTTATAAGTTTGATGGTTTGGAGTCTGGAGCAGATGCTTATATAAATAAGCCTTTTAATGTAAAAGAATTTTTGTTAACCATACGAAACCTTCTGTCATCTTTAGAAAAACAAAAAGAGAAATTTTCATCTAATGAGTTTAGGTCATCGGACATTACGGTAACTTCTATAGATGAAGAGTTATTGAAAAAAGCGGTGAAAATTGTTGAAGAAAATATAAGCAATACTTCTTTTGATATTCCATACTTTAGCTCGGAGTTAGGTGTAAGCAGAACCATGTTATTTTCTAAAATTAAAGGCTGGACCAATTTAACACCGAATGAATTTATTCATTCTATCCGAATGAAAAGAGCTTCTCAATTATTAGAGTTAGGTCAAATAAATATCTCAGAAGTTTGCTATAAAGTAGGTTTTAGAAACCCTAAATATTTCACAAAATGTTTTAAAAAGCATTTTGATCAGACTCCCTCAGAATACGCATCAAAATTCTTTTCTTAAAAACAGATCGTTTTAACAATGATAGGGTCTGTTAAGTGCTTATTTCCAATGTTTAGTACAGAAATATACCCTTTTTAGGACTTTTAGATATATCGTTTTAAGTAGGTTTGAGTATGAATAGGAAACAAAGCAGATATATCTTTTTACAACTCTTCTTTTCGTTGTGTATCATATTTTTTTGTCTTCTAATTATATATCTGTATTAAACAGAAGCGTACACTAACATAAATCAATCACTCATGAATGAAAAATTTACATATTTAAAAGTATTGAAAAGATGTATTCAAGTTTTGTTATTAATGATGGGGTCTGCGTTATCCGCACAAATTGAGATTACAGGAACAGTTACATCAGAAGATGGAGTTCCTATTCTAGGTGCTAACGTTAGCGTAAAAAATAAACCTATTGGTACTACTACTGATTTTGATGGTTTATATACTATAAAGGTGCCAGATGAAAAAGCTGTTTTAGTATTTTCTTATATCGGATTTGCTGATCAAGAAATATTAGTTGGTAGTCAAAAAAGTATCAATGTTATTTTATCTGCATCAATAGAATCTTTGGAGCAAATCGTTGTTGTCGGTTATGGGTCACAACGTAAGAGTGATGTAACG
>NZ_JAGJEB010000021.1:0-40518 GCF_018100855.1 Aquimarina sp. MMG015 | reverse complement strand
GGACTAATGTTGTGATTAACAGTTCAGATTTTGTAGATGCCGTAGGAAGTTATACGATTACCTATAATGCTATTGATATTTTTGGTAATGTTGCTACAGAAGTAATTAGAACTGTAAATGTGGTGGATATAGCAGCGCCAGTAATTTCCTTATTAGGAGATAACCCACAGACAATAGAATTAGGAACTGGTTATACGGAATTAGGCGCTACTACTAACGATGGAAGTACTGTAATCATAGATAGTTCGGATTTTGTGGATGAGTTAGGTAGTTATACGATTCGCTATAATGCTACGGATGCTTCAGGTAATATGGCGATAGAAGTTGCAAGAATAGTTAACGTGGTGGATACTACTGCTCCTGTCATTGTATTATTAGGAGCTAATCCACAGGAATTAGTTAAAGGAAGTACGTATGTAGAACTAGGAGCTACTACAGATGATGGTTCTTATCTTGTAATTGATGCTTCTTCAATAGATGTTAATACGCAAGGAAGTTATAGTGTGACTTATAATGCAGTAGATGATTCTGGTAATGTAGCAATGGAAGTTATCAGAACTGTGAATGTGACACCATTATTGAGTGTAGAAACTCATGTTTTTAATACTGTTAGTTTGTATCCTAATCCAGTATCTGATGAATTTGTAATATCCGGATTAAAAGAGGAAATAATTGTAGATATTTTTGATTTACAAGGTAAGCATGTTAAAAGAGTTGAAGGATATGTGTTTGAAAATATAGACATTAGTAATATGGAATCCGGTATTTACTTAATAAGACTTATCAAGGGTAAGACTGTCAAAAATTTGAGATTATTAAAACGTTAAAAAACAGTGTAAATTCGTAGATATCATTTTTAGTTTCTTTTACTTTTTATAAATAATACGATTCTTAATATATGAAAATTGGATTAATCTTAATCCTTTGTAAATATCAATTGCCGAGTTAAGAGGCTGTAATAAATTTAGAGTTTACAATTATAAAAACCATTCAAATATTTGAGTGGTTTTTTTTATATTTAATATAAGATTAGGTAAAAAAATAAAGCTAGAAATTACTTGCTATAAAAAAACACTACTATACTTATGTTAAACAAGTAGTTTTATTTTGTAAATTGACTAAAAATTATGAGAAAGTATAGTTAAATGACTTTGCTTATGTATAATAATTCAAAACCCAAAATTAAAATATGATGAGATCACTACTATTATTATTTGCTGTTACCCTTTTGTTTTCTTGTAAAACTCAACAAAAAGGAGAATCTTTAGGTGGAAACGAGGATATTGAGGCTATAGCAGAAGATGAATTACTTACAGGAAAAGTGTTAGGTAAAAGGAAAAAGAAAATGGAATATGTAGCTGTTAAGTTAGTTGTAGATGAAAATACTTGTATGAAGGCTTATACAGATAAAGATGGTCTATATGATTTTTTAATCAATCCAAGTAAGTTAAAAGCTGATAGTTATTTTGAGTTTGTTTATAAGGGATACGCTAAAAAACAGATTCCTTATAGTGAGATAGCAGAAAAAGGTACTGTTACTTTAAGCACAAAAGGAGAGGTTGTAACAACCACAGATTATCGTTTGTTTTATGAGGCAATTAGATCTTGTAAGGACGAATTATAATTGGTGAAATTGCTTAATAGGTAAAAACTATATCTTTTTTAGTACTTATTAAACTAGTTTAATTTTCTTTTTGTCTTTAGCAGATTTATAAATTGCTTCTACAATTCTAATGTCTTTTATACCTTCTTCACCGGGAACTAAGACATCAGTATTATTTATTATAGATAAAGCATCATCATCCATTTGTTTGGCTTGTTGGTTTTCTATATATGTATTTAATAAAGTTCCGTCACTGGCTTCGCCTTGTACGCCACCATACATTGAAAATGGTTGTAGTTGATACCATCCATTATTAGTGTTTACGCGTAACCGATGCATATCATGTCCAACACTTGTTTTTCCATGGGCTATTACGCCTGAGGGGAACTCTAATGTAAAATGCGTTGTTTCATCGGTTTCAGTAAATATATCTGGTCTTGTAGTCATTTGTTCAGCTACTACAGATATTGGTTCTTCTCCGGTTGCATACCTCGCCGCATTTAATGAATATACACCTAGGTCATACATAGTTCCTCCTCCTAAAGCTGCATCTAGTCTCCAGCTTCTTTCTGGATTTCTTACATTATAACCAATTTCAGCATAAACTTCTTTAATATTTCCATAAGGTTTGGTAGTAGCCCATTTTATAACTTGTTGTGTATTGGGTTCGTGTTGCATTCGATATCCAATAGATAGTTTTACTTTATTTTTTTTACAAGCACTAATGATGGATTGACATTCTTTTTCGGTTTTTGCCATCGGTTTTTCACACCATACGTGTTTTCCTGTATTAGCCGCTTTAATTGCATATTTTGCGTGTAAACCAGTGGGTAGTACAATATATATTACATCTATATCTGGATTATCCGCAATACGGTCCATATTCTCATAGTTATAAACATTTTTATCTGGAATATTATATTTCTTTTGCCAGATAGGTATTTTAGATGGTGTTCCAGTAACTATTCCAGTCAATTGGCAATGTTTTGTTAATTGTAATGCTGGTGCCAGGATTGAAGTACTATAGTTGCCTAATGCTACTAAACATACTCCTAGTTTTTTATTTGGAGTGTTAGAGAATAAATGTGCGGATGGTATAATACTATAACTTGCTATTAACCCAATATTTCGGATAAATGACCTTCTATTTATACTCATAAACCTATTTATTAAATTTTTTAAAGGAAAAATCTATTAAAAAAATATTATTGTTTAAATATCAATGTATTGAGAAACAGTCCTTTCACTTTCTACTTCTCCGGTATGTTTAGTACTTGCTTTTTCAAATAATAGAACGTGAACTTCTTCATCATTTTCTGTAGAAGGACAATGTTCCACTCCTTTTGGCACAACAATGATTTCCCCTGCATTAACTTTAACAGTTTTATCTCTAAACTTCATGAAAAGTGTACCTTTTACAACTTGAAAAAGTTCGTCTTCGTCGTCATGCTTATGCCAAATAAAATCACCGCTTAACTTTGCAAGATAAACTTGATTGTTATCCACCATTGCTATGCGATGTGGATGCCATTGCTTGTTAAATTGAGATAGTTTATCTTTAATATTAATTGCTTCCATGTTTTCAACTTAATTATGTCAAAACAAGGTACTTATTTCTTTATTGATTCTGGTAGGTCTTAACGTTTCTTTATGGAGTAAACACCACATGGTTTTGGCGGTAACTATTACTTTTTTGGTAGAAGTTTTTATTATTTTAGTGTGCCGTTCACTTTTTGCACCATGATGATGATCAATCCATGTTTGGATTGTTAGTTCATCATGTTCAAAGGCTGGACTGTGATATTCTATGAAATGATTTAAAACTACCCATACGTAGGTTTCTCTAATCGTTTCTGTTGTTTTTGTTTCCCAATGTTTTTTTGCAATATCCTGTACCCAATGCAAGTAGGTAACATTATTTACATGATTCATATCATCAATTGCGGATTTTGGTACCGTGATAGTATATTGAAATACGTCAGAGTTCATAATAAGAGTAGTACTAATTATAATTAATGGAGTTCTAAAACTTAAAACCCAAGTATTAATTTTGCGATGTAAAAAAACAAGAAAATTCCAAAAATATCATTACTAGTAGTAATAAATGGACCAGTTGCAATAGCTGGATCAATACCTCTTTTGTCAAGAATTATAGGAACAAATGTACCTATCAAAGCGGCTACTATGATTACACTCATAAGTGCTGTAGCGATAGTTAAACTAAATGAAATTTCGTAGCTCATAACAATTCCAAATAGTATCACTAAAAGAGCTAGAGCAACTCCATTTATTAGACTAAGCCCAATTTCTTTTAATAATCGTTTCCAAAGACTACCTTTTACATTATCATTTGCTAAACCTTGTACAATAATTGCAGACGATTGAACTCCTACATTACCTGCCATCGCTGCAATAAGCGGTGTGTAAAAGAATAGATCTCTTATTCTGGGATTAGTCATTACATCTTCAAAATCTTGCATGATAAAAACACTTCCTAAACCTCCAAATAACCCTAAGATTAGCCAAGGTAAACGTGCTCTAGTAAGTTCCCATACATTATCATCGGCTTCTACATCCTGAGATATACCAGCTGCCATTTGATAATCTTTTTCTGCTTCTTCCTTGATAAAATCAACCATGTCATCAATTGTAATGCGTCCAACAAGAACCGTTTCGTGGTCTACTACAGGAATAGCTTCAAGATCATATTTTTGCATGATTCTTGCGACTTCTTCACCTTCAGTTTCTATATTGACATAGTCTACTTTAGGGATATAAACATCCCTAATATATGCTTTAGCAGAGGCAGTAAGTAAATCTTTAAGAGATAATCTTCCTTTTAATTTTCCTTCTTTATCTATTACATAGATTGAATGTACTCTGGTTACTTTTTCTGCTTGACGGCGCATTTCGCGAACACATCCGGCAACTGTCCAAGTTTCTTTTACTTTTACAAGTTCTTTTGCCATTAATCCTCCTGCCTTATCTTCTTCGTACAGCAGTAGTTCTTTTATGTCTTCAGCGTGTTTTTCATCCTCAATCTTAGCGATTACTTCTTCTGCACGATCTTCAGGAAGTTCTGCAATAATATCTGCAGCATCATCCGTGTCCATTTCTTCTAACTCTTCTGCAATTTCTTTTACAGATAGGTTTTCAAGAATACGTTCTCGGAAATCTTCTTCCAACTCCATTAGAGCTTCAGAAGATTTTTCACTATCTAATAATTTAATTAAGTAAGTCGCTTGATATAAGTTAAGCTCACCGATTATTTCGGCAATATCGGCAAAGTGGATTTCATCGAGCATTTCTTGTAAACGAGTATCGCTTACATCTTCAATAAGATGCTTTACTTGATCGATAAGCTCATCTGAAATCTCGAATGACATAATGTACTTGTTTATGGGATTTCTTTACAAACGCTCACAAAGATAACCAAAGAATTGAATTGCAGTTTAGATTGACGTTAAATGAATTAAATTCTTGATTTTTCAATTAACAAAGTGAGTTCTATAAATTGATCAACACTTAACTGTTCTGGTCTTTTAGTTAGTATTTCCATTTCTTTTATTTCATCAGGTAATTGAAATGTTTTAAGACTGTTTCTCAATGTTTTTCTTCGTTGCCCAAAAGAAGTCTTGACTACTTTATAAAAAAGTTTTTCATCACAAGGAAGTGTGTGATTTGATTTTCGAATCAATCGTAAAACTCCGCTATCCACCTTGGGCGGAGGATTAAAAACAGAAGGAGGAACTGTAAATAAATACTCAGCATTATAAAATGCCTGGGTTAATACCGATAAAATACCGTAGGCTTTACTTCCTGGTTTTTCACAAATACGTTGGGCTACTTCTTTCTGAAACATCCCGGTAAACTCAGGAATTCGTTTTCGTTTTTCTAATGTCTTAAAAACAATTTGAGAGGAAATGTTATATGGAAAGTTACCAGTAATAGCAAATGGATCATTGTCAAATAATGTATCTAAATCGTATTTAAGAAAGTCTGCTTCGATAACTTTAAAAGCTACTTTTCCATTTCTAATTTCTGGATGTTCTAAAGGGAAACTAGTATTGAGGTAATCTATAGATTCTGTATCTAAATCCATAGCAATTAAATCTACATCTTTTTGTAGTATATATTTAGTAAGTACACCCATTCCTGGGCCTATTTCAATTACATTAGTATAACCGTTTAGTGTTAATGTGTCTCCAATTTTTTTAGCAATATTTTCATCTTTTAAAAAATGCTGGCCCAAATGTTTTTTAGCACGCACAGCAGTTTTTTCTGTTCGAACTCTATCGTTAGATGATTGCTTTTTATTTTTTTTAAATTTAGAGGACATCCTAAACTTGTTTTGTTAAAGGTTTTATATTTTCTAGGATTGTCTTTTCGATTTCTACTCTATCTTTTTTTGAAAGCCAAGAAATTTCAAGATCAATTTTTTCTCCGTCTGTAGTAATAACATAAGGTTCAGAACCACCCTTAGCTGGATAAAAACTCTGGATTAAATTATAGGGTATATCTTGGTTGCCGATATTTATATAATCTTCATAGGTCGTAATACCAGGATTGTTAGAACGTATTATTAAAAATGCGGATATTATAAATAAAGCAATAAGAACTACAGTTATAATTTTTTCGAAAATAGAGCTTGCTATAAAAAATGAAACAATATTTAAAAAAACACTAATTATAAAAACCCCAAAACCAGCACATACTATAAGACCAAAAATCTTAATAGCATACAGTAATGTTGGTCTATATTGTTTCATATTATTGTTCACTAATAATTTCTAATTCTGTTCTAAACGCAACAAAATGTCCTGCAAATCGATTTGTTTTAGCTCTTAATTTTTCTGCGTCTACTTTATAATATTGTTCTAAGGTACTTTTACTATCCGTTGTGTATTGTACAGAATATGTATAGCCTCCCATTTCCTCTTCCACCAACACCTTACTCATTAAGGCTTTACTAAACTTCCCTGTTGCGAGCATATCAGGAATATGCTCATTTTTCATCCAGGATAACCATTCTTGGTGCTTAGTCTCTTCTATATTAATAGTAACATTGTAAATATACATATTCGTAATTGTCTTTATTGATCTAAGGGAATCAATGCTTTTATAATTAACTTACAAAGTTACGAAGAAGCTTAGACCTGTTATAACGATCACATTGTTATTTGAGTTTTGGATAGAATAATATATAAAAGGAAAATATATTTTAAAAAAGAATCAATTGATGGCATCACCACGCAGTGTTCGATACTTTTTTCTAGCATCTACAAAATAGATACTGTCCGCGTGATTAAAGATTAACTTCTCATATAATTCTTTTGCTTTTTCAGGTTCACCCAGAATGTTTACATATAATTCTGCTAACCAGTAATAGGCATCATCTACCAATATATCATCAGGATAGAATTCGATGATTTTGAGATAGTTTACTTTTGCCTTTTCGAATTCTTTTTCTTTTTCAAATAATTTCGCTTGTCTAAGAAAAGCTTCATCTTCAATTTTTTCTCCCTTGTGATTCACTAAAATTTCTTCGTATTTAGTGATTGCTTCTTGGTTTTTATTTTGAAAAGCTAACAAGTCAGCTCTGGCAAAAATCTTTAAAGCTGTTTGCGTCGAATCTTCTAAAGAATTATCACTTATAATAAGACTTAATTCCATAGCATCATTAGCAATTAATTGAGAGGTAGATGATTTTAGTACATCTAACTGAGTTTGCGCCCAAGCAAAATCCCCTTTATAATAACTAGTTTTAGCTACTTTAAAACGTGCATCTTGAGCTAGAAAGTTATTTTTTAATGCATTCTGTACTTGCGTATAATAGATAAGTGCTTGATTAAATTTTTGATCTAAAACTAAAATATCTGCAATTTTCATTTTAGCTCTAGAAGATTGAAACCTCGAAAGTCTTTCTTGATTTAATAGACGTTTTAAGAATTCAATTGCTTCTTTTTTATTATCCTGATTGAATGCTAAAAAATGAGCGTAATCTATTTGTAAACCGATGGTTTGTGAGCCTTTCCCATAGGTTTCAAATACTTCTTCGTACTGTTGTTTGATTTCTTTGTAATCCTTTTTATCAGCAAGATCGGTTTTTGCTTTTAAAATGATTTTATGAGCTGTCAATTTCATATCATTCCCAGCAGGTGCGTTTAGTATGTAATCTAAAATCTGGGTAGCGGATTTTATATCTTTAGCGCCTATAGCAATTCGGGCAAGCCCAATGATACCTTGTAACCCTTGATCTTTTCTTTTATAGATTGCTTTTTCTTGTACAAACGCTTTTTTAAAGTCCTTTTGTTGCACAAAAAGCCAACTTAACATCTCATTATATATGATGTCAGGGTTTTGCTGTAATTTTTTGATTAATAATTTTCTGAAAATAACATTGGCATTATTTAATGGGTCATCTGTGATATATTGATTAAAATTACGTTGAACAATGTTTTTATAATTTGGTTGTAATTGTAGTAATGAAAGATAACTGTCGAACATTTTTTCTAGTTTACCTTGTTCTCCGTAAATTTTAGCAAGTTGTACATTAAAATTAGCTCCTGGGTTAGATGCCATTCCTTTTTCATAAATTAAGGCTGCTTGATCTAAAAGATTGTATTTTTCGAAAGTTTGTGCTAGTGAATACGCCGCATTTACATTATTACTATTAAAAACTTTTAAAGCTTTATTATAATAGGTAGTGGCTTTTTCAGAATTCCCTTGAACTTCGTAATGGTGACCCAACTCAACAAGTAGTTGTGCGTTTTTTGGTTTATTCTCAATTTGCTTCTGCAGAATTTTTTCTGCTTTTTCAAACTGTTCTAATTGTTGATGAGATTCTACTAGACCTAGGAGATAGGTAATTCGATTAGGGTTTCTGGTATGTAATTTTTTATATACAGAAAGTGCTTTTTCATATTCACCTTGTTGTACATAGTTTTTTGCTAGCTGTTCGGATTGACCAAACATAGGTATAGCAAAAAGAAAAATGATACAAAGATAAATAAAGCGCATGCTGCAAGTTTTTTTGTAAATATAGCAAAATGCTCTTTGATATTATGTTATAAGTATTGTTAAACTAGCTGATTATCTAGCTCTAAAAGAATTAGTCGATATATTCAAACCCACAATAAGGTACTAAAACATCTGGTATTTTAATCCCTTTAGGCGTTTGATAGTTTTCTAAAATACCAGCTAATACTCTTGGTAATGCTAGAGAACTTCCGTTTAATGTATGAGCTAATTGATTTTTACCATTACCGTCTTTATATCTTAGTTTTAAACGATTGGCTTGATAAGATTCAAAATTAGAAACAGAACTTATTTCTAACCAACGATCTTGAGCGGTAGAAAACACTTCGAAATCATAGGTAAGTGCAGCTGTAAACCCAATATCTCCTCCACATAATCTTAATATACGATAAGGTAATTTTAATTCATTAAGAATTTCCTTTACATGATCTACCATTCCATCTAGTGCCTGATAAGAGTTTTCCGGTTTTTCGATACGTACAATTTCTACTTTGTCAAATTGATGTAAGCGGTTTAACCCACGAACGTGAGCTCCATAAGAACCTGCTTCTCTTCTAAAACAAGGAGTGTATCCAGTACAGCAAATTGGGAGGTCATTCTCATTTACTAAATCATCTCTAAACATATTGGTTACCGGAACTTCTGCCGTAGGTATTAAATATAAATCATCTGCTGTAACGTGATACATTTGGCCTTCTTTATCCGGTAATTGGCCAGTACCATAACCAGAAGCTTCATTTACTAAATGAGGAACTTGATATTCTTTATATCCAGCATCTGTATTTTTATCTAGAAAATAACTAATTAGGGCACGTTGTAATCTTGCTCCTTTTCCTTTGTAAACTGGAAATCCGGCACCTGTAATTTTTACTCCTAGTTCAAAATCTATGATGTCATATTTTTTTGCTAACTCCCAATGCGGTAAGGCTCCTTCTTCTAAGGTTGGGATATCACCTTCTCTAAAGACTTCTTCATTATCCTCATCAGTTTGTCCATCAGGAACAGAAGAATGTGGAATGTTAGGAATTGTATATAATAACTCAATAAGTTCAGCTTTTACTTTTGGAAGTCTATCTTCTAAAGTATTCATGCTTTCCTTGATTTGAGAAGCTTTTTGTTTTAATATGTTAGCTTTTTGTTGTTCTCCATTTTTAAACAAAACTCCAATTTCTTTATTCAATTTGTTAGAGTCTGCTTTGATATTATCCAACTTGGACTGTGTAGCACGTCTTTCTTCATCTAAATTGATTACTTTTTCTAGAATTGGAGCAGCATCAAAATTTCTTTTGGCTAATGCAGCAATATATTCTTCTTTATGTGCTATGATTTGTTGTGCAAGTAACATGGTTTTTGTTTTGGGCGATTCCACTCGCTTCCTCGTGGTCGGGCTATCCGCTATATCTTTTGTTTTTCCTTCTACAAGTTCAGGATGATAAAACAAAAGGATGTCGCTGTTATCCCTTTCGCATTAAAGCAGCAAATTTAAAGAAAAGGTTGGTTTTGTATGAATGAGAAAGAATGAATTTTTTAAAAAAGATGAACCTTTTATTTTTTAGTCTTATTTCTAGACTTAAAATAGATGATATTATTCGGTGATTACTTAGGGTAAACAATAAAAAAGCTATGCAACAATGCATAGCTTTTGGGTAATATGACGATGTGGGATCTTGGGGATCAATATTTTTTATGTATGGATTATATGTTTCTTTCTAGAGGGAACTCTCGGTTACTTATTTTATGTTTCATATAAACAACACTAATTTGTTATTTTCTCTGATGTAAAAATACTACAGGTCTTTTCAATATTTTCTTAAGATTAGGTGGGAGTAAAGTTTCTGTAGACCAAATCTAATTTTCTATCGCCCAATGGAAATTATAGTGATGAGGTTGATTTGTTTCATTTTCCTTGAAGACGTTTTGAGTTATTATTTTTTTTGAGGAATTCTCCCTGTTTTTCTAAAATAAATTAGATTTTAGTGTGTTGTTTATCGGTTTAATATCAACTCTTAACGAAAAGAAACTTTGCTTGAGTAACACTTTTTAGATTTAAGTTATTAACTGATTAGAGATGATTTTCTAATTAATGAAGTAGTAAGAAGTAAGTGATACATAAAATAGTATAAGAAATAATGTGATCAAACGACACAAACCTTGAGTGTCGATAAATGTTCAGGGCATACAAATCATTAAATATTTCACATATGAAAAAATCAATTTTAAACATCGGAAAAACTTTAAGTAGAGAGGAATTAAAACAAATCAATGGACAAAGTGGAGGTTATTATTGTCCAGGTGGCAATAGCGAGCCGAATGCTCCTAGATGTCCGGTTCCTTGTTTTATGGGTAATTGTTTTTTGTAAATTAATTGTAAACGAGGTTGTCTTATTTAAGATAATCTCGTTTTAAAACATACTTATTAGCTGTTAAAAACGCATTTAGTCTATATTATATTTTTATTATTGGAAGTTTTTTCCTACATTTATATCGAATGAATTAAAGATACCATTTATGAAACTATGTTGCTTTTTATTTACAGTACTTTTCATTCACACAATTTCTGCTCAGAATATAGATGATCACGATGCCGTTATCATTGATTTTACTAAAGGATATAATTATCTATCTCCCACAACGATTTTTGATTTATTAGATGAAAAATATCAGCAGACAAAAACTATTGATGATATTGATCAATTTTTAGAAAGCCATAATAAGACATTAGGCATGATAGAAGATTGTAGAGTAATTTCAAAAAAGAATGGAGAAACGTCATACATCATGCAAGCCGAAAAATCCGTTATGATTATGAAATTTGAGTTCTCTGATCAAAATAAAATTACTCATTATGAGTCAACGGTATTACAAGCTTCATTACCTACATTCTAAAAGCGATTTTGAAAAAATAAGGACTAGATAAAATTTGTCTTATTTAATATGCGGTATTTCCCTATATCAATAATTAAGTTTTATAATTAACTATTTCTTCAAATAATTCCTTAGCTTCTTTATTCTTAGAATATGAGTTTTTAATAATAACTTGGAGTATTTTTTTACATTTATCTAAATCTTTTGTTTTTAAGTATAGGAGTGATTTGTACCAGTATCCTTTTTCGGAGTCAATAAGGTCACTATTAATTAAAGTATCTAAACTCTCTTCAGCCGAAGAATAGTCACCTAGTTCCCAATGAGATATTGCCTTGTATACATATAAAGTACTATTGTCTTTATCTTTTTTTAGTAATTTATCAATATATATTATTACTTCTTTATAGTTTCCATTTTTAAAATTATTCTCCGTCAAAGCTAAATCAGGATCTACTTCATTAGGGTTTCTAGTAACTAACGAAGGTAGTTCATAAGTGCTGTAATTAGTGTAAATTTCCTCAATAGTCTTTTGGTTTTTTTGAGGGTAAAAATTAATAAGCAGTGCAAATAGCGCAACAGCAGCAACAGCAGAAAAATAGGTTAATCTTCTTATTTTATTCTTACGCTTATTACTGGTTGTAGCCTTATGTATTACTTGTTTTAATCTATCTGCATTATTTCGATATAAAGAGGTATATTCTTCTACTTCTGTTACATCTATTTTTGAAACATAACTCCATTCTTCTTCATTTAGAGTTTCAAAAATTTGCTTCTCTAAAAGAAATTTTTCTTTAAAATTTTGATCATTGGCAATGGTGTCCAAAAAATCATTCCGTTCCTTTTCAGAAAGTTGATTTCTTAAAAAGCGTTCAATTAATATGTCTTCTTCTAAACTCATAATTCTTTTAATGAATTATATCTACTATCTTTTTTAATTAATTCTGCCAAACGTTTTTTGCATTTAAACACGCGTTGTCGAACAACCAATTCAGAGGAATATTCTGTGTTGGCAACAATTTCTTCGTATGGAGTTTTTGCAAAAAAAAGTGTTAAAATCTCTTTACAATTTCCGGTAATTTCTGCAAATTTTTCAATAAACAGTTCTTGTCTCTTTTGCTCTAGAAGGGCAAATGAACTATCTATATATTCATCATGTACTTCAACTTTTTCTACATTTGTTACCCTTTTTTTATGAAGATTTAATTCTCTTCGCCATAAGTTTTTACAAATTGCCATTAAATAGGCATCAAAATCTCCCGAAATACTAAACTTTTCTCTTTTGTATCGAATTATTATCTGAATCAATGATTTTTGAAATATATCTTCTGCATCCTCCGTATTTCCGCTATTTAGAAGGATAAATTTTTTAATTGAAGGGAAGTTTTTATTATATATCTGAGCAATTATTTTTGAATCTTCTTTTACGAGCTCTTTTAAAAAAAAATTACCGTCCATATGTAAATGTTAAAAAGCAAAAATAAAATTTTATACTTTTACGTGGGTAACATTTTAAGTTTTTATGAAGAATAGGAAAATAAAAAACGTAAAAAAAATGAGGAAAAACATTATTTTAGGAGTGCTAAGTTGTTTGTTCTTCTTTGCTTGTGAGCAAAATGAGGAACCTACAGAAATCGAAGGAAACGCTAAATTCGATGATTTAACTTTTGTAGATGGAACTCCTGTTCAGTATACCATCGAAGATATAGAAGTTGTGGTTATTTATGAAGTAGGAACTACAGAATCTCAGAAAGCTGAAATTAGAGCGAGGCACGCGACTGAATACGGCCAGGTTAATGTAACTTCCTGTTCATTAAATCCTAATGGAGAAATCTGGAGTTATAGAGATTTGGTGATTCATAATTGGGAAGATGCCCCATATCAGGAATTGAATCATAGAGCTACGGATCCTATTGAAGCAGAAGATCCGGTAGAAAAATCTGTACTTCTTAAAATTGATTATAGAACATATTCAATTAATGATCCAAATATTGTTTGCGATTAATTAAATATTGAAGATTAAGATTAAGAAATATAAAATCTTTTTTTGGCTACTTATTGGGCATATTCTGCCTATAAGTAGCCAAAATTATTATAAACAATTTGTAGAACTCAAAGAAAGTAAAAAGATAATTGAGGAGATAGAGAGTGATCATCTTTTGGGCTTAACAAAAGATACGACCCATATTCTAGAAATGTCTCATTTTTTTTCTGTACAGTGGTACAATAAAAAAAAATATGATCTAGCGATAAAGTATGCGAAGATTGAGATAAGTCATTTTAATGATCAATTAAAAAAAAGTGTTTCTTATGAAAATGCACTTTATAATTTAGGGAGGTTTTATTTTAAAAACAGAGAATTTACTAAGGGAGTTTGGTGCTTTAATAATGTGATAGAAGCTAATATTACAAGAATTAAAGTAGCGAGATCATATGGAGAGTTAGGTAAATATTATAGGCGAAAAGGAGAATTATATAAAGCTTTAAATTACTCCAAAAAAGGAATTTACTTATTGGAAACAGATTCAAGTAAGAAAAGTTCGTTAGAATCAAGTCTTTTATCTTTGTATATCAACACTACGATTATTTGCGATGAGTTAGATACCAAAACATCCTCCAGGCAAGGTGTTGAATTATTAAAAAATGCGGATAGTTTAATACAATTAAACGAAAAACTACTTTCACAAAAAAACTTTTATTCATTAAACGCTACTTATGCAAATTTATATGCTAATGCGTACCTGAATGATTTTAGCAAATCCAAATATTATTATATTAGGAATTTAGAAAGAGGAATAGAACAAAATGACTCTTCGGTAATTTCTAATTCATATGTAAATTTAGGGGAATTGTATTTTGATTACCAAAAAGATAGTGCGCTATTCTATCTGCAACGTAGTTTGATATTTAATAAAAATAATAAAAACAGAAAGGCTGAAAGTTATAGAAATATTGCAAACTATTTTAGAGAACAAGGGAATTATAAATTAGCTCTTCGAAATATTGAAAATTCATTGGGTTGGAGTTTTGGACTAAATGGTGAGCTAACTAATCCCACGCCATCTGAACTACAATTGTTCGACACGGATGATAGAAGAAATGTTTTTAGAGCGTTAAGAAGTAAAATAATAATTCTATTTGATTTATACGAAAAAACTAAAAATCTTAAGTACCTAGAACAGGTAATCAATACAGTAACAATTAGTGATCGACTTGTTACTGTAATTATAGAGAATAGTTTCGAGATTAATACAAAATTATTATGGCGTAAAGAGGCTTCTGATACCTATACCATGGGAGTACGAGCAGCTTATCTTTTGGGAGATAATGCTTCTATATTCCGTTTTATGGAAAAAAACAAGGGCTTATTGCTAATACAAGGTGTTAAAGAAAATACGATTCAATATGACTTGCCAAAAGAATTATTGGACAAAAGATTACGGCTAAAAGAGAATATTTTAAGTCTAGAGGATAACATAAATCAAAATCAGGATGTCTATAGTAAAGAAAAAGATTCCTTGTTCGAATTAAAAAAGTCATATCAAGCTTTTAATGATTCGCTCTATAAGGTAAATCCAAAATACTTTGATAAAAAATTAAGAATAGAGCCGTTTGCACTTTCACAAGTAAAGGAAAAATTAGATTCGGATACAGTAATTATTTCATATACCCTCGATGAACAAAATGCTGAAGAGAAAAGTGTTTTTGGACTCGTAATCACTTCTAAAAATACATTCAGTTTCAAAGTAAAAAACGCCAATGATTTATTGGTTAATTTAGATGAGTATCGAAGGTTAATATCGAGGCCCTTAAAAAAGAAAAAAGAATTGATATCTTTTAAAGATGTTTCTTACGCTATCTATCAACAACTTTTTCCTGGAGAGTATTTTAAAAAAATGATTAAGAATAAACATTTGGTGTTTATTCCTGATGTTGCTATGCAAAACATCCCTTTTGAAGCTTTTAATGTAAGTGCGGAATCATTGAAATATCTAATTGAGCAAAATGATATTAGTTATACATATTCTGCATCCTTTTTAGAACATAACAGTAAAACCGAAAGAAAAACCAAGCTTAATTTTGTTGGATTTGCACCAATTCAGTTTTCAAATCCCAATCTTCCAGAACTAAGTACTACCGAAGAAGAGGTTTCGTCGATAAATACTATTGTAAAAGGAGAGTCTTACTTGTCGGATCGGGCAAGTAAAGAAATGTTTCTAAAAATGAGTGAGGATGCTAAAATTATACATTTGGCTACTCATGCAAATTCTGGAGAAAAGCCTGAGATTTACTTTTTTAAAGATACTATTAAGCTTCATGAGTTATACACATATAAAAATAATTCAGATCTCGTAGTGTTAAGTGCATGTCAAACTAACCTGGGGAAAATTAATAAAGGAGAGGGTGTCTTTAGTTTAGCAAGAGGGTTCTTTTATGCTGGGGCCAATACCGTTATTTCATCCTTATGGAATGTTAATGATACTTCTACTTCTAATATTATGAAATATTTTTATGAAGATTTAAATGCTTCTTCATCTAAAGTAGAAGCCTTAAGTAATGCTAAACGAAAATACCTAAAAGAACATTCATTATCTGAGATGTCCCCATATTATTGGGCTTCTTTTGTGCTGATTGGTGATACTGATCAAGTTTTTGAAAACAACTTCGTTCCCTACTATATCATGGGATTTCTAATTTTTATCTTTTTTATTTTTATTTTTTTTAAAAAAATGGGTAACAAATCATAAAAGTATGAAGAGTTAGGAGAAATGAAGTTCATTTTGAAAGACTCGATACTACATATGATCACGTTAATATTTTAAAGAGAATAAGGTCTCTTGCAATAAAGAAGCATCGATTTTTTTTAAAACAAAGTCATCTTTCTTATGAATTTCATCATAGGTTTATATGAAAACATGCTTTTATTAAAGCAGTTTTATGAATCCACAGCTATTATAGACTAGAAATAATGAAAATATAAAAATAACTACCGGTTGTATAAATGTATTGACACAAACCTTGAGTGTCGTAAAATGTTCAAGGACTTAATCATTTTAAATTATTTACTTATGAAAAAATCATTGTTAAACTTAGGGAAAGCACTTAGCAAATCGGAACAAAAAGACATTCACGGAGGAAGAGGAGGTTTTGTGGCGTGCGGTTGTTCTTCGGATTATATTTTAGAAGGAGGAGAATTTGTAAATGGTAGCGAGTGTTCATTTGTTGCAAATGGTACTGCATGGGGAGATCCTTTTCCAGGAGGTCGTTGTTTAGGAAGTGTACAAAATGGAATGTGCTGTGTTTAATGTAAAATTAATTTAATCATGAAAAAATCAATTTTAGATTTCGGTAAAGCGTTAAGCAAATCGGAACAACAACAAATTAACGGAAAAGGGAATATCTACTGGTGTGCAGGAGGTAATTCACATACAACTAATCAATGGTGTCCAGTTCGCTGTTTTATGGGGAATTGTTTGTTGTAAATTAATGATTATCGAGGTTGTCTGAAAAGGGAGCCTCGTTTTTTTAGTTTTAATTGACTCAATGGCTAAGAGTATATATCGTATATTTAATATATGATCACCAGTACTACGCGTCGTTTTTTAACCTCACTCTTAATCTTTATTGGGTCTTTATATCGAAATAAAAGAACCCGAAAATTTACATTAATCCCTTTGGTTGTAATTGGATTAGGATTTTTGGTTCCCCAAAAAATGATAATTCCTGTACAAGGAGCTACTATAAAGGATTGGGATGACCATTCGTTCTGGGCATATCCTTGGGGAAGTTCAGTCACGCATAAAGGGATTGATATTTTCAAGGAAAAAGGCACCGATGTAATTTCATCTACGCACGGCATTGTGATGTATACCTATGAAGGAGGAAAAGGAGGGAAGACAGTCATGGTTTTGGGTCCTAAATGGAGATTTCACTATTATGCGCATTTGGATCAAGTAGATGCTTTTCCTTTTCAACCTGTTAATGTAGGTACAAAACTAGGAACGGTAGGAAATACTAAAGGGAAGCCACCTCATCTACATTATGCTGTTACAACACCTTTTCCTTATTGGTGGTTAAGAGACCCAGATGCTATACAAGGAAATCGTAAAATGTTTTATCTAAACCCGGATACATGGTTTAGAAAGTAAAGTGGAATTAGAATTCTTACGTGCTTTTTGATTTTATACAGGGATTTCTATATTAACTACGGTGCCTCTATTTTCCGTGGAATCTATCATCATTTTACCAGATAGAGGACTTAGTCGGTTTCTAATATTTTTAAAACCAATTCCGTCTTTTATTTTAGCGGTGTCAAAACCAATTCCGTTGTCTTCAAAGAGAAGCTGTAAAGAAGTTTGGTATTCATTTAGATAAATATCTATATGATCAGCTTTAGCGTGTTTAAGGGTGTTGGTTAATAGTTCTTGAACGATTTTGAATAATTCCTCTTTTAAAGGACTTTCAATTTCATTAATTTTTTCTTCTGGATGAGGGTTGAAGGATATGTTTTGATTACTTCCTTGTTGAATATTATTTACATACTCCTTTATTAGCGTAGAAATACCATTGTTTTGAAACTTTTTGGAAGCTAGATTATGTGATAAATCCCTGACTTGATGATAAGTCTCATCTATTTGTTTTATAATTTTTGTTTGTAACGTTCCGTTGTCATTAGAGCTAGAAAGTTGCAATTTAATACTAGCTAAATTTCCCCCTATACTATCGTGTAATTCTCGTGCAAGACGTTTTCGTTCTTTGTTTTGGCCATCCATAGTGGCATTTATCAGGTTGAGCTCTTGGTCTTTCATCAACCCGTGAACTTTTTGAGAATTGACTTGTTTCTGAGATTTGTTTAATTCAATTTGTGTTTTTAATTTTTGGAAGTATACAAATAACAATGCTATTACTGGTAGCAATACTACCAAAAACCCTATAAGGAATGCTTTTTTAATAGTTCGTTGTCTTTTAAGTTCACTTTCCTTAAGTAGCTTTTCTTCCTTAAGTGATAGAATTTCTTTTTCCTTTTGTAAAGTTTGATACTTAACTTCCATCTCCTTTACAATCGCTTTATTTTGATTCTTAAGAATTTGGTTAGAAATAGATAAATATTGAGTCATCAAATTATAAGCATTTTCATAATCTTTGTCCGCTACCTTAATGTCTTTAAGTACCATAATAACATCTCTTTGTAGCTCAAGTTTATTCCATTGCATAGTATTTACGTAGGCAGTGGACAGGATCATTTCTGCATCTTTAACATGCCCTTGGTTGTAATAAACGATTCCCATTCGTATCACCGCATCTATATAGAGATCATAGAATTTACTTTCTAACGCGATGTCTTTTACAGATCTAAAATACTCGAGCGCGTGTTCTAGGTTATTTTCAAAAAAATCAATTCTACCAAGTTTTAATTGAGTCTCTAGTCGGATTTTATTGTTTTCGTAAATTTTTAATTCTTCTAAAACTTCAAGATATGTGGATTTTGCTTTAGAAATATCTTTCTTGAAAAAGAATACGTCTGCAGATAATTTTTTTGCTAGTACTTGGACATCATTGTCCTTGCTTTTTTGAATACAAGTTTCGAATACAGATAAAGCTGTGTCATATTCTTTTTGATGCAAATACACTGTTCCTAACCCTAATTGATGAATATAATGCATCCTATTCATTTCGGAAATCGAAGAAATAGCAATACCATCTAAATGATGTTTCATTGCATCATCAAATAACCCTTTTTCTAGTTTACCTTTACCAAGGATATTATAAGACTTGGATAGATAGAGATTGTAATCAGAAAAATTATCCTTTTCTATAAGAATCTCGTTTTTTAGAAGTTCTCCGTAATGCAGTATAGAGTCTGTATTTCCTGACTCTATATGGATTGCGGCAATCGTATCAATAAACTTAACTTTTTCTAGAAGATCTTTTGCATTTTTTAGATTCTTATAGTAATATTTGTCTACTGTATTAGGGATTTTTCCAAAAGAAGAATACCAGTCTTTCTTTTCCTGAGCCTTGCTAGAAAATGAAACTAGTATAATTAATATTAAAAACCTCTTAATTAAAATACCCATAATATTACATTGAAGATATGTTATCAATATAAAAACACCTATTCTTTGTCATATTTAATAACCCAGGGATTAGTCGCAAAATAATTCCATTTTACACTTGTTAAATCAACATCTGGATCTATTAGTACCCTCGATTTTTTACGATTTACAGAAACTCTGCTTTTTACATATACAGCTATATCTCTTCCTTCTTTTTGGTGTTCTTTTTTGAGAAATTGAGCAAACTGCCAGATTGCATCAGGCTTTGTGTTTACGATACGGCGTTGTTTTTTTGATAAATACTGATTCTTGTCTATTTTAACTCTCTTACAAGTATTGTCATTAAATTCTACATAAAAATTAGTATATCCTGATCTGCCTCGTAGCATCATTCTCCAGCTTAGCTTATGTCCTTCTTCTGTCCATAAAACGTCACCTGGAATAAACCAATGACGAATTGGTAAAGTAAGTTGAATTATAAACCAAATTGCCAATGCTGGGATTAATAATTTTCTGTATGATGGAACAATTAACTCATTTGCTGAGTAGAACTCTTTTTTAGGCATAAAAAGACTATGAATACGTTCTTTAGAAAAGAAAAAGACCGTAAACGCTAATGATAAGTATGGGAATATTCCAATTTGAAATACAATAGAGTTAAAAAGATGAAAAAAGATACTAATAATAAATGCCGCTAAGCGCGTTTTTCGCCATAGCAGTAAGGGGATGATTAGTAAATCAAATAAAATTCCAAAATATGCAATAGCTACATGAGCCCATTTTTGTTGTAATACTTCTCCAACAATAGGATAGTCTGCTCTAGATAACATTAAGTTTCTAGCTACACTAAAGTCTAGCCAATCTGGGTATAGTTTAGCA
Source organism: Aquimarina sp. MMG015 (assembly GCF_018100855.1). Taxonomy (NCBI): domain Bacteria; kingdom Pseudomonadati; phylum Bacteroidota; class Flavobacteriia; order Flavobacteriales; family Flavobacteriaceae; genus Aquimarina; species Aquimarina sp. MMG015. Next base: position 20,079 of record NZ_JAGJEB010000021.1, on the reverse strand, counting down.
ACAGAAGCATATGTGTAAACAATCCATAACTGCACTATTATGAATAGAATACACCATCTAGGCATAGAGATTCGTTTAAGTGCTGGATTTTTCTTAACATCTAAAGAAAAATAATTTCCGGCAGGTAATGTACTCATAAGAATACACAGTAATAACAGGAGATAATAATGATTGTTGTAAGAAGCTTTTTGCATATAATAAACACCAGCCCAAAGAATAGTATAAGAAATCATACTCCAGCGGTATTTAAAACCTATCATAATAAAGATTCCGAAAACTCCCATAAGGGCGAAATAATAGTACATTCCGCTTCCTGGAAGTGGTTGTAGAAAATCTAATCCTATAAAATTAAAGGTAAATTGAGGCTCTACAAGAGTTCTTCTAACCCAACCGGTAAGAATAGCACCAAAAGATTCTGCAGTAATTAGAAACCCAAAAAATACTCTAAAGATTATTAAAGCACTATTGTCTATTTGTGTAAATAACCAACGATTGATCATACCGTAGAATTTATGTAATCTCTAGAAAAATCTTCGTCATCTTGCATTGCATTTTTTAAATCTTCGATAGAATCGAATTTTTTCTCATCTCTAATACGAATGAGTATTTCGATCTGTATTTTCTTTTCGTAAAGGTTAAATGACGCATCAAAAAAATGAGTTTCAATAGTTTGATGTGTCCCATTTACTGTGGGATTATTCCCAATATTCATCATCCCGAAATACATTTTGTTATTGATATGGGATTTTACAACATACACTCCTTTTTTTGGAATTAGTTTGTAATCCTCTTCTATATGAAGATTGGCTGTAGGGTATTCCAGTTTGCGTCCTAATTCTTTGCCTTTTATTATTTTGCCAGTTAGCATAAAATTGTACCCCAAGTATTTGTTCGCTTTAATAATATCTCCTTCGAGTAAAGCCTCTCGGATTTTAGTAGAACTCACAGCAACATCATCAATATCTTGTTTGGAGATTTCTTCTACAGTAAAATCATTCTGAATTCCGAAAGAAGCAAGATCCGTAATGTTGGAATTACGATTGCGTCCAAAACGATGATCGTAGCCAATAATTACGTGGCGAACATTTAGTTTGTTTATCAACATTTCTTCCACATATTCTTTTGCAGAAAGACGAGAAAATTCTTTTGTAAATGGATGAATTACTAAACTATCTAACCCAGTTTTTTCTAAAATTTGTATTCGCTCTTCAATTGTGTTAATGAGTTTTATACTTGTATCTTTTTGCAAAACCATCCTTGGGTGCGGGAAAAAGGTAAGAATAACAGATTCTAGATTATCGCGTTTAGCAGCATCTACTAATCGTTCAATTATCTTTTTGTGACCAATATGAACACCATCAAAAGTTCCAATGGTAACAACCGATGGAGTGTGATTATCATATGTGTTAGCGTCGGTATAACGTTTCATCCGTTAATTTTTATTTATTTTTTTAGTAAAACGGAATTCGTAATTGTACGCGATAATTACTTTCAATTGAGTATATGTATTTTGTTTCAAGAAGATTATTTTAATTAAAACCGTGTAGGATTTATCTACATTTATCTAATTCTTATTACAATGTCTTGGTAGTAAGAATTGTTAGCTATAAAATTAAGCAAATGTTGTGAGATCTACTATTTATTTTCCGTTAAAGGTATTCATTGTGTTAGCTAATCCTGCGCTAACAAAGGATTTGATAAGCGCAATTCCTTTATCTAATCGTTCCGGCATAGCAGCTTCTTCTTCAGAATTCCATTCTCCGAGAACATAATCCACTTGCCTGCCTTTGCTAAATTCTGCTCCAACACCAAATCTAAATCTACAATACTTTGATGTATTAAGTTGTGTCTCAATATCTTTTAGTCCATTGTGTCCTCCGGCGCTTCCTTTTGCCTTAACTCTAATGGTACCGAAAGAAAGATTAATATCATCAGTTATAACTAAAAGATTCTCAATAGGTACTTTTTCTTTAGTTAGCCAATATCTTACAGCTTTTCCACTAAGATTCATATATGTATTAGGCTTTAATAGTAAGATGGTGCGTCCTTTGTGCTTATAAGTTGTCACATCGCCAAGCTTCTCGGTTTCAAAATCAAGATTTTCTTCTTTTGCTAGAGCGTCAAGAATTTTAAAGCCAATATTATGACGAGTGTTATGATACTTAGGTCCAATATTACCAAGACCTACAACAAGAAATTTTTTCATGAGATCTTCCTGGGTTTCTTCTTTTGTATTTTGAGTTTGATTAGAGAATATTTTTCTAAATAGAGAGAACATTGGTGTTTCTTTTCTGTAAAAATAAAAAAAAGCACTCTGAAAATAGAATCAGAATGCTTTTTGATTGTTATCTCTGTAAAGAAAAGATTATGCTTCAGCAGCTGGTGCTTCTGCAGCTGTTGCTTCTCCTTCTTCATCTTCATCTTCATCATCCACAATTGCGGTACGAGAAGTTTTAACCATACAGATTACAGTGTTTTCTGGGTGTAGAATAGAGAAATCTTCGCTAGCTACATCAGTCACATATAATTTGTTACCTATTTTTAGGTTTGTAATATCTCCTTCGATTAGATCAGGTAAATTAGAAGCAAGACCTTTTACTTTAATACGTCTTAAGTTGTAACGTAATACTCCTCCGTTAAGAACTCCTTTTGCAGCTCCTGTAGTTCTAAAAGGAAGTTCTACAGTGATTGGCTTATCATCAAAAATCTGAATAAAATCGATGTGTAAAATTCTGTCAGTTACAGGGTGAAATTGAATATCCTGTAAGATAGCATTGATTTTTGTACCATTATCCAACGCTATTACCACGGTATGAACGTCTGGAGTATACACTAAGTTTTTAAAAGCAATTTCTGGCGCTGCAAAGTGTATAATAGTGTCTCCACCATAAATAACACAAGGTACCTGTCCAGCATTACGTAAGGCTTTTGTTGCTTTCTTGCCTACGCTTTCTCTTTGAGATGCATTGATTGTTAATGACTTCATTTTAAAATATATTAATAATTATTAATTTACATTATAAATTTAGAGCTAATAGACTCATTGTTATGAACTCTATTCATAACATCTGCAAATAAATTAGCACAAGTAATTACTCTAATTTTATCACTTTTTTGTTTTAGAGGAATAGAGTCAGTTACGATTAATTCTTCTAATTTCGAGTTTTCTAATTTTTCATAAGCTGTTCCAGAAAGAATAGGGTGTGTGCATATTGCTCTAACACTTTTTGCTCCTCTTTCCATCATAAGATCAGCAGCTTTAGTAAGTGTACCTGCAGTGTCCACCATATCATCTACTAACACTACGTTTTTACCGGTCACATTTCCTATTAATTCCATATGAGAAATTACATTGGCCTTAGCCCGTTGTTTGTAACAAATAACTACATCGCTTTGTAAAGCCTTAGAATATGCGTATGCTCTCTTAGAACCACCCATATCAGGAGAAGCGATTGTTAAATCACTTAAATTTAACGATTGTAAATAAGGTAAAAATATAGTTGATGCGAATAAATGGTCTACTGGTTTTTCAAAAAATCCTTGAATTTGATCAGCGTGCAAGTCCATAGTTATGATTCTTGTTGCACCTGCAGTTTCTAGCATTTTAGCAATAAGCTTTGCAGCAATAGGAACTCTTGGTTTGTCTTTTCTGTCCTGGCGTGCCCATCCATAATATGGAAGCACAGCAGTAATATGTCTTGCCGAAGCTCTTTTAGCAGCATCTAACATTAACAACATTTCCATTAAATGATCTGAGTTTGGATGTGTAGATCCAATAATAAATACCCTAGACCCTCTTACTGATTCTTCAAAAGAAGGCTGAAACTCACCGTCACTGTAGGTAGATGTAATGACTTTACCTAATTTCGCACCATATGCTTTCACAATTTGTTCTGCGAGTTCAGTACTTTGGTTACAAGCAAAAAATTTTGCTTCTGTAATTAAATTAGGCATAGGGTAAAATGTTGTTTTGTAATGAGTTAAAACTTATTTTCTAAAAACAAGGTGCAAATTTAAAAATTTATTTCTACTCTGGCTCGTATTTTATTACTTATTTAATGGATGTGATAAAATATTTTTTTAATTTTGCCGTCCAATTCATTCAAAGTTGCTCAAGTGGCGGAATTGGTAGACGCGCTGGATTCAAAATCCAGTTCTTTCGAGAGTGTGGGTTCGATTCCCACCTTGAGTACAAAAAAACCTGATAAATAGATGTTTGTCAGGTTTTTTAATACTCAATTTTAATATTTTCTATCCTTTTTTGTGCAAGAAAAGAACATCAAAAACATTATTTATAGGTTTCAAATTATAATTTGAAACGTCTTCACTAACATTAATACATAGTTTTGATAAAAATGAAATGAATCTTGTTCATGCAATTTAGATTCATTTTGGAAACTAAATTAAAAACAACGGTTTTCAGGGTTGTCTGGGGTAAGAAGAGACCATAGTTTTGTTTGCGTAAATATAAGGTCATCCCTAGCAATGGTTGATTTTAATTTGGTTTACAAGGAAAAATTGATTTTAAAAATTTCTTATGATAAAAAAAATACACTTACGTACCATACTGTATTTGCTGAGTTATAGTTTGCTAATAGTTCCTTTATTTGGTGGATATTCTTTAGAATATACTATAGAAAAATCTGAGTTTACCAGTTTTGTTGGAGAGTTTACTTCGATTTGGGATACAACACAACCAGGAACTTCTTTAGATAATGAAATAACGATTCCTACTAATCCGGCATATACCTATAATTATACAGTAGATTGGGGAGATGGATCTTCGGACACTGGTATTACAACCGATATTACTCATACCTATGCTACATCTGGAATATATACTGTAAAAATAAGTGGTGATTTTCCAGCTATTTATTTTAATAATTCAGGAGATCAAGAAAAGATTATAGAAATTTTGGAGTGGGGAATTATAGAATGGTTAACCATGGAGAATGCCTTCTATGGATGTAGAAATCTTAATTTTGACGCGATAGATTCTCCAAACTTGTCTCAAACAACTTCGCTAAAAAATATGTTTAGGGGGTGTCTTTCGTTTAACGGTATTGTTAATAATTGGGATATAAGTACAATTACAGATATCTCGGGAATGTTTTATGACGCAGAAATATTTAATAGGCCTTTAGATAATTGGAATGTAATAAATGTAACTGATATGTCCGAAACTTTTCGGGATGCAGAATTGTTTAATGAACCTTTAGATAACTGGAATACAGCAACGGTAACCAACATGCAAGGTATGTTTGATGATGCTGAACGTTTCAATCAAAATATCAATAATTGGGATGTGTCAAATGTTACCGACATGTCAAGAATGTTTCTTGATGCTAGTGCATATAATAATCCTCTAAATAATTGGAATGTTTCTAATGTTACCAATATGTCTCAGATGTTTGATGATGCTAATTCATTTAATCAAAATATTAATAATTGGATAGTGGATAATGTTACGGATATGTCCGGGATGTTCTCATGTATTAATTTTAACCAACCTTTAGATAATTGGAATGTTTCAGCTGTAACAGATATGTCATCAATGTTTTCTGTTAATCGTAATTTTAGTCAGCCTATTAATAATTGGGATGTATCTTCAGTTACCAATATGGATACGATGTTCTTTTTTACAGTTTTTAATTTACCATTGGATCAATGGGATGTAAGCGGGGTTACTTCTATGAATTCAATGTTTAATAGAGCGTTATTTAATCTGCCATTAAATGATTGGGATGTGAGTTCTGTAACTTCTATGTCTAGAATGTTTGGTGGAAATACTTCTTTTACTACACCATTTAATCAGCCCTTAGATCAATGGAATACATCTGCTGTTGTAAATGTTTCAGGTATGTTTGGTTGGTCAGCATTTAACCAAAATATTAATGATTGGGACGTATCTAGCGTTACAAATATGTCAACAATGTTTGCAAGTAACACGATTTATGACCAACCTTTAGACAATTGGGCTATATCTACTGTTACGAATACGCAAGCAATGTTTAGTGGAGCAACAAGTTTTAATCAGGACATAACAAATTGGGATACTCAAAACATAACTAATATGAATGTAATGTTCAGTGGAGCCCAAATGTTTAATCAAAATTTAGCTTCTTGGAATATTACCTCGGTTACGCAAATGGGTAATATGCTGTCTAATTCGGGTTTGTCGCAAGAAAATTATGATAATATCTTGATAGGATGGGCATCACAAGCAGTGCAATCAAATGTTTCTTTGGGAGCCTTAAATATTCGTTATTGTGATGGTAGAATTGCTAGGCAAGAACTAATAGATAATTTTAACTGGACTATTACAGGTGATATTGTTAATTGTACCAATGTTTTTTGTACAGAAATAATCTCTCCTTTAGATGGTGCAACAGGAGTGCCAGCTAATTCTGATATTGTATGGAATGCTGCCCCGCAAGCAACGGGTTATTTAGTAAGTTTACGAAGAGAAAACGGTGGTGCTACACAAGTGATTTATGACAATGAAGATTTGGGAAATGTTACTCGTATCACGTTTACTAATGAATTTCTGGATGGAGATGTTGTATACATTACCGTCGTTCCTTATAATGCTGAAGGACCTGCAGAAAACTGTGATGAAATAAGTTTTTCGGTAGTATCCTCTTGGCAAAATAACCCTAATGCATATAGAATACAGATTGATACCCGAATAGATGGTTTTGCTACAACACCTTTAGATCAATTTGAAGTAGAAACAAATAATGATTTTACCTATAATATAAATATCGATTGGGGAGATGGAGAATATGATAATAATGTAACTTCTGATATTATCCATACGTATGATGTTCCTGGAATATATAATGTAGCCATTATAGGAGAGTTCCCTAATCCTTATTTTGGAGTTTTTGGAGATGGCGAAAAAGTACTTTCTATTGATCGATGGGGAACATTCGAATATCTATCTATGGAAAAAGCCTGTAATGATTGCGAGAATATGATTTACAATGCTACGGACATACCTAATTTATCACAGGTGGCAAGTATGAACGAGATGTTTGATGGGGCTGTTTTATTTGATGCAAATATTAATGATTGGGATGTGAGTAATGTTACAGATATGAGTGGTCTTTTTAATCGTACCACTGCTTTTAATCAACCTCTGGACAATTGGGTCGTTGATAATGTTACGAATATGTCGAGAATGTTTTCTGCCGCTACTAGTTTTAATCAACCTTTGGATGCTTGGAATACATCTAATGTAGAGTTTATGTCAAGTATGTTTAGATCTGCAACTAGTTTTACTCAAAATATTAATGGTTGGGATGTTTCGTCGGTAACAAATATGGCATCAATGTTTGAGGGTGCTAGACTATATAATTCTCCTATGGACTCATGGGATGTTAGCAACGTAACCAATATGGCAGGAATGTTTAAAAGAGCATTGATCTTTAATCAATCTTTAAATGCTTGGGATGTTAGCAATGTAACTAATATGGCAGAGATGTTTAATGGTTTTTTTCTAGATATGGAGTTTAATGCATCTTTAAACGATTGGGATGTAGACAATGTTACCGATATGAGAGAAATGTTTGCGTATTGTCCTCAATTTGATCAACCTCTAAATAATTGGAATGTTGGAAATGTTACAGATATGTCAGAAATGTTTCATGAAGCTTCTGTATTTAATCAAGATATAAATTCTTGGAATGTGACCAATGTAATCACTATGCAGTCCATGTTTGAGGATGCTTTGGCATTTAATGAACCACTTAATAATTGGGATGTAAATTCTGTGGTAAGTATGGTTTCTACTTTCCAAAATGCCCAAGCATTCGATCAACCATTAAATGCTTGGAATGTAAGTGCAGTTGCCAACATGACTTCTATGTTTAGAAGAGCTAATGCATTCAATCAACCCATCGATAATTGGAATGTGAGTTCTGTAACACTTATGACTTCTATGTTTGAAAGTGCTTCAGCTTTTAATCAGAATTTGAATCCTTGGGATGTTGCTGTGGTAACAAATATGGATTCTATGTTTAAGGATGCAATTGTATTTGATCAATCATTAGATAGTTGGGATACAGGAGAGGTTCAGAATATGCAAGAAATGTTTAGTGGCGCTACTGCATTTAATCAAAATATTGATTCTTGGAACGTTTCTTTTGTAACGACTATGGAAGAAATGTTTAGAAACGCTACATCTTATAACCAAGCAATGGATTCTTGGAATGTAGCTTCGGTAACTACGATGGAAGGAATGTTTCAGGGTGCTACTTCTTTTAATGAAGCTATTAGCAGTTGGAATGTAAGAGGAGTAAATACGATGGCATATATGTTTGATGGAGCTACTTCTTTCAATCGATTATTAAATAATTGGAGAGTTAGTGGAGTTCAGAATATGGATTATATGTTTAGAAATGCCAGTAGTTATAATCAAGAAATGAATATGTGGAATATAGGTAGTGTTAGTATGCAATCTATGTTAGAAAATGCTACGGCCTTTGATCAGTTTCTCGGTGATTGGAATATAAGTAGCGTTAGCAATATGTTAGATATGTTGGATAATACTGCATTAACAAGAGAAAATTATGATAGTACATTAATTGCTTGGTCAGAACAGGCATTGACTACAGGAATTAATTTAGGTGCAGAATCATTGCTTTATTGTGATAGTATAGATGAAAGACAATCCATGATCGATACCTATGGATGGATTTTTACAGATGATATTCGGGATTGTCCGATTCCAGTATGTACACAGCTAACATCGCCTGAAAACGGCGATGTAGATGTGCCAATAAATACAAACCTTGTTTGGGAACCAGTTCTGTATGCAACTGAATATGTGCTTACAATTACGCTTCAACCAAGTGGAACCATAATTAATGCAACTGTTACTACAGAATCTTATGAATTTATGGCTAATGAACTTGTCGGTTCTACTAGCGTAACAGTTCTTATAGAGCCTAGAAATGACGAAGGTACCGCCACAGGTTGTGTTGCCGAAACATTTTTTCTGTCAACAAATCCTGCTACGGTGCCAGATTGCACAATATTGGTAACTCCTTTGGCTGGAACTATTGATGTTACTATAACAACCGATGTTTCTTGGCAAGCAATTGCTGATGCTGATGGTTATTTTTTAACAGTAGGTACATCTACAGGTGGGAATGATATTTTAAATAATGAAGATGTTGGCAATGTTACCACTTATGATTTGACAAATGATTTACCGGAAGATACCGAAATCTTCGTTACTATAACCCCGTATAACGAAGAAGGAAATGCAACTGGATGTGCAGAAGAAAGTTTTACTACAGAGTTGATTCCTGTTGTGCCTTCTTGTACTACGATTTCGGATCCTTTAAATGGAGCAACTAATGTAGCAATCGATACAGATTTAAGTTGGAATAGTGTTGATGGAGCCACAGGTTACTTGGTTTCTGTAGGAATCACTCAAGGCGGTATTGAAATAGCGAATAGTATTGACGTAGGAAATGTAACTATATATGATTTTCCAACGGATCTTATTGAAAACAGAACTTTTTATGTAACAATTATACCATATAATGATGTTGGTGACGCGGTTGGATGTATGGAAGAAAGTTTTAGAACAGGAGAATCTACACTAAATGATCCTCCAGCATGTACCACACTTACTATTCCCTTAAATGGAGCTATAGACATTGCAATAGGTAGTAATTTAACATGGGGCAGCAGTTTTAATGCGGATGGATATCGATTAACAGTAGGCACAAGTTCTGGAGCCACGGATATTATAAATAATCAAGATGTTGGTAATGTTACTACCTTTGATTTACTAGCTGATTTGCCAGAAGGGACAGAAATATTTGTTACAATAGTTCCTTATAATAGTTTTGGAGATGCTACAGGATGTTCAGAAGAAAGTTTTACAACAGAGACTTTAGCGACGATTCCAAGTTGTACAACTTTATCGATTCCTTTAGATGGAGCTACTAACGTTTTGATAGGAACAGATTTAAGTTGGAATTCAATTTCTGATGCTACAGGATATCGATTAATAGTTGGAACAAGTTCTGGCGGAAGTGATATTATAAATAATCAAGATGTAGGTAATGTAACGACTTTTGATTTGCCAGCAGATTTGCCAGAGAATACTGAGATTTTTGTTACCATTATTCCGTATAATGCAGTTGGTGATGCTACAGGATGTTCAGAAGAGAGTTTTATTACAGAAACTATAGCAACGATCCCAAGTTGTACTACGTTATCGATTCCTTTAGATGGAGCTGCTAACGTTGGGATAGGAACGGATTTAAGTTGGAATTCAATTTCTGATGCTACGGGATATCGATTAACAGTTGGAACAAGTTCTGGTGGGATTGATATTATAAACAATCAAGATGTAGGTAATGTAACGACTTTTGATTTGCCAGCAGATTTGCCGGAGAATACTGAGATTTTTGTTAGCATTATTCCGTACAATGCTGTTGGTGATGCTACTGGATGTTCAGAAGAGCGTTTTACTACCGAAACTGTTGCAACGATTCCAAGTTGTACTACCTTATCGATTCCTTTGGATGGCGCTACTGATATTTCGATAGGAACGGATTTAAGTTGGAATGCGGTTTCTAATGCTACAGGATATCGATTAATAGTTGGAACAAGTTCTGGCGGAAGTGATATTATAAATAATCAAGATGTAGGTAATGTAACGACTTTTGATTTGCCAGCAGATTTGCCAGAGAATACTGAGATTTTCGTTAGCATTATTCCATACAATGCCGTTGGTGATGCCACTGGATGTTCAGAAGAGAGTTTTACTACCGAAACTGTTGCAACGATTCCAAGTTGTACTACCTTATCGATTCCTTTGGATGGCGCTACTGATATTTCTATAGGAACGGATTTAAGCTGGAATTCAATTTCTGATGCTACCGGATATCGATTAATAGTTGGAACAAGTTCTGGCGGAAGTGATATTATAAATAATCAGGATGTTGGTAATGTAACTACTTTTGATTTGTCAACTGATTTACCGGAGAATACTGAGATTTTTGTTGCTATTATTCCGTACAATGCAGTTGGAGATGCTACAGGATGTTCAGAAGAGAGTTTTACTACAGAGACTTTAGCAACGATTCCGAGTTGTACTACATTATCTAATCCTTTAAATGGGGATACAGATGTTTCTGTAGATACAGACATAAGTTGGAATGCAGTTTCTGATGCTACTGGATATAGACTAACAGTTGGGACGAGTTCTGGTGTTACGGATATTATAAATAATCAGGATATTGGTAATGTTACAACTTTTGATTTGCCAATTGATTTACCAGAGAATACTACAATTTTTGTAACTATTACCCCATACAACATATTAGGAGATGCTACAGGATGTTCTGAAGAGAATTTTATCACAGAAAATCCGATAATTATTGTAGAGGATGATACCAAATACGGGTTTTCTCCAGATGGTGATGGAATTAATGAATTCTGGGAAATTGACGGAATTGAAAATTACCCTGGAAATACTGTCTCTATTTATAATCGTTGGGGAGATATGGTATTTGAAATTTCAGGATACAATAATACTTCAAGGGTTTTTAGAGGTGATGCAAATCGTCTAACCAATCTTGGTGGTGGTGCATTGCCAGAAGGCACCTATTTCTTTAGTATTAATATCCCCCAAAGTAATTCTCTAAAAAAACTAAAAGGATTTTTAGTTTTAAAACGATAATTTTATGACAAAACATATATATAATGTGCTAACAATACTTATTTTGTTAGTATGCAAGAACTCTATACAAGCTCAGCAAACACCAGTGTTTTCTGATTATTATTATAATCCAGTATTAATTAATCCTGCTCATTCTGGATATAGTCCGGATACAGAGGTAAGCTTAAGTAATTTTGGATACCTAAGTGGGTTTGAGGGAAGCCCAAGAACGTTTTCAGGGATTCTTAATACAAGTCTTTTTGATAATAATGTTGGAATAAGCGGAGGTTTTATAAGTGATCAAATTGGAGTCACTTCCGCGACAACGCTATTTGGATCCTATGCTTACAAAATATTGTTGGACGAGAATTATAATAGAGGACGTTGGTGGAACTATAATCCTAACGTATTATCATTTGGATTAACTACGGGAGTACTTTTCTTTAATGAAGATTTATCTCGATTAAATATACAAGGAGACCCAAATTTTGAAAATGATGTTAATGTCACTGTTCCTTCCTTTGGTTTTGGGGTTCTCTATAATCACAATAAATTGTATGTAGGATTTTCTGTCCAAAATTTATTTGCTGATAGTGTTGCTTCTGATCAAAATGTAAATATCCAGACACCATATTACTTATATGGTGGTTATAGATTGTATCTCAGTAGATTTCAAGAAATACGGATACAACCTAGTATGTTGGTAAAGTTTGAGGAAGATGCACCTGCTCAGTTTGATTTTAATGTATCTGCAAATTATAAAAACAGAATAGAAATTGGAGCTGGTTATCGGAGTAGTTCATCGTTTAATGGACTGGTAGGACTCTATTTTTTAAAAAATTGGCGTTTTGCATATAGTTATACTGCTTTTAACAGCGATACTCCCTTTAATAATACTAATGGATTTATTCTTACATACAAATCCGGAGAAGGATTTTGATCTAGGGTAGAGATAAATTAAAATTATATCTTTTATAATCTGGACCACCTCAATATTATACTGGATTCTTCTGAGCGGTAATAAATTATATTTCTAAGATCAGCTTTTGTCTGTAGTAAATTATGGAGAATGGTTTTTGGTGCGAAATTCTATTGAATTAGTATTGATTAATTGATGTGTTTATTAAGTAAAGAGGGTATGTTAATGCCATTTTTTATATTGAATTTTATAAAATTAAAAATCTAATAATCAGATACTTGTATTTATTTACCCCTAAAAGTGTATTATTAAAATAGCATTTAACACTAATATTACGATGCATTAATTTTAAGACTTATTGTGATACACACACATCTTGATAAGTAATTAATTTTTCATTAATTTATTAAATGAGATAGTGCTAATACGAATAGTATAGTTTCCCCAGAAGAGCTAGAAAGAGTAAAAAGCATTGTTTTTTAGTATAAATAGAATAATTAAAAGGTTATAGCAATTAGTATTCATTTTGCTAGTAGAAATTTTAGAAAAATGGAATACTAAAAAGAAGTAAAAAGAGTTAACTAAAGATCGTCTAAATTGATTTCTTAGATGTCTTGTAAATAAAAATCATGTAATTTTTCCTTTAGAAAAGGAGTATTAATAAAAATGTTTGATTTTGAGATTGGCAAATTAATTTTAAGTAAAGTTTAATGAACCCACAAACAATTACTAAAAATTCCAATTAATTAGAATTAAATAAAATTGCAAGTAAGTTCGATATCTAAATTCTATCTCCCACCCTTCCGGAATTTGGACATATCATTTTAAATAATGGATCGTACCAGAAGAATTTCTGGCTCGTTACTAATGACTGTAATCATTTTTCAGTGCATTCGGATATGATATTTCAGTAGTTGTAATACTGATTTAGATTAGACGTCTACGATGAATATCTCTGATTGTATTTTCATTTAAATAGAGCTGTCGATTTCTTTAGGTAAGTAATAATGATGTATAGGAACCTATATAAATAACGCTGTAGGCCTATATTTTCAGATCATTTTATAATAATATAACACACAAACAAGCGTAATTATGAAAATGTATTACACACACAAGAAACATTTTTCAGCAAACCGTTTTTTATGGTTAGCACTACTATTATTTATTTGGGCAGGAGGAGTAGCTCAAACAGTTGTACAGAAACATGGAAGATTAAGAGTACAAGGAAATCAAATTGTTGATAAAAATAATGATCCGGTCAGTCTGGCTGGAAATAGTTTATTCTGGAGTAATGCGGGAGATACTTCGGATTTTTATGATGCCGAAACCGTATCACATCTTACCAGTGATTGGAATAGTTCAATCATCCGCGTAGCTATGGGAGTAAAAGAAAACTGGGATGGAGGTACAGGTTACATTGATAGTCCTAATTTTCAAAAAAATAAAATTAGAAAAGTAATTGATGCAGCGATAACAGAAGGAATCTATGTGATAATAGATTGGCATACTCATGAAGCTGAACAATATACTTCGGAAGCTGCTGACTTTTTTAAGGAAATGGCACAATTATACGGAGATAAACCTAATGTTATTTATGAAGTATATAACGAGCCGATTAACCAATCTTGGTCAATAGTAAAAAGTTATTCCGAAACGGTAATTGCAGCTATTAGATCTGAAGATCCGGATAATCTTATTATCGTAGGTTCTCCTACTTGGTCTCAGGATGTTGATGTAGCATCAAATAATCCAATAAGTGATGCTAATACAGCATACACTTTACATTTTTATTCAGGGACACATACAAATAGTTTAAGACAAAAAGCTACAACAGCTATGAACAATGGTATAGCATTATTTGTTACAGAATGGGGAGCGGTTGATGCTAGTGGTGATGGAGCTTTAGAAATTCCAGAAACGGAAAGATGGATGCAATTTTTCAAAGACAATAATATTAGCCACGTAAATTGGTCAGTTAGTGATAAACCTAGTAACAATGATCCTACAAGAGCTGAAAGATCTTCTGTAGTAGAATTAGGAAAGGGGATTGATGGATTAAAAAATAATCAACTAACACCAACAGGAAATTACATAAAAGACCTTATAAAAAACTGGTCAGAAGATGATGGAGGAGATCCTGATGGGCCTAGTGGTACCATCAATTGTAATACAGTAGACTGTATTAGAAATGCTATGCAAAATGCACAACCAGGAGATGAAATTATAATTGCTTCAGGAACCTATGAGGCTCCAGATAAAATTAATATAGGAGGAAGAGCAGCTAGATTTGCTTCAGATAAAAATGGTACAGCTTCGCAACCTATCATTATGAGAGCACAAAGCCCTTCCAATCCACCAATATTAAAAGGTGAAAATGGGAAGTATGATGGATATGTATTGCACATGCTAGGAGATTATTGGGAAATAAAAAATATAATTTTTGAAGAAGGTTCTAAAGGAATTGTATTGGATAATGCCAATAATGGAATCCTAGAAAATCTAACAGTTAGAGAATTAGGAGAAGAAGGAATTCATTTAAGAGATGGGTCGAGTTCTAACCTTGTAAAAGATTGTCGAGTATATAATGTGGGTATCAAAAAACCAGGAATTGGAGAAGGTTTATATGTGGGATCTGATAAAGGACAGCATGATGATTACGAAAGAGAATGTAATAATAATATTATTGATGGTTGTATTGTAGGACCTAATGTAACGGCAGAAGGTGTCGATGTAAAAGAAGGAACTAAAAATACAATTATCCGTAATTGTACTTTCTCTGCGCAAGGGATATCTGGAGAAAATAGTGCAGATGCTTTTATTGATCTTAAAGGAGCTTATGGTTTTGTATATAACAACACCTTTAATTTGGATGGATCTACGATTATTAATGCTGGAGTTGATTTTTTAGATAGAGGAACTGGATTCAATACTGGTTTTAGAAATGCAATTTTTGATAATACTTTTAATTTAGGTAGTAGAGCTAACGAAATTCAAACAGCAAGAAAGAAACAAGGAGACCCTTCAGAAATTCACGTATGGAATAATACGCGTAATCCAAACTCTCCAGATTTCCCTATAAGTGATGGAACTACGAATTTTGTTACACAATCTTGCCCAAGTTGGAACATCGTTCCTTGTGATGACGATGGGGGAAATCAAAATCCAAGTGTCAATATTACATCTCCTACTAATGGACAATTATATCAAGAAGGAGATAATATAACAATAACAGCTAATGCATCAGATTCAGATGGAAGTATAACAAAAGTTGAATTTTATAACGGCTCTGTAAAATTAGGAGAAGATTCTTCATCTCCATACCAGTATAATATAAATAATGTGCAAGCAGGTAATTATAATTTAACAGCAAAGGCAACGGATAACGATGGAGCAACAACAACTTCTGGTAACGTAAATATTACGGTATCTAGCGATAATGGAGGAGATAATACGCCTCCTGCCATTTCTTTCGAAACACCTTCTGGTAATTTAACAATCGATGAAGGATATAGTAGCCTGTATATTAAAGTAAATGCTTCAGATAGTGATGGAACCATAGATAATGTAAAACTTTATATCAATGGTAATTTTATAAGACAAGAAAGATTCGATCCTTATGAATGGGGGCATAGCACATCACCTAACCCAGCAGAAACAACTGGTTTAGCAGCTGGGGATCATACATTTCGAGCTACAGCTACGGATAATGAAGGAACTACTTCCGAGACCACCTTTACATTAACAGTAACAGGTGAAGATACTGGTGGAGGCAATGATTGTTCATTTGGAACTCCTTCTAGTGGTGCTTTACCAGCGTTTGATGGAGTATCTTTTACAGAAGTACATGTGTTAGGAAGCGGAGGACCATCCTTAAGCAATTTCAGAAAATTTAGTATTAATTGGAATCCACAGTATAATGGATTGTATCAATTTGCAATGAATACTAATAACGGTGTGCCGAATTATTATGTAGACCTTAGACCTTTTAGTAGCACTAACTTTAATACTAGTAATCCTGAAGTAACGATAAGCAACTCAGGTTTTAGTGGATTAGATGGTTCTTATTGGGTAGCAAAAGACGGAACTAATTTTGTTATGGTCTCTAAAAGTGGAAACTTCTCAATTTATTTCAGTAACTCTGATACAGCTCCTAACTGTGATGATGATAAATCACCGGTAGATGAGGATAAATTAACCAATATTAAATTGTTTCCAAACCCTGTTAGTGATAACATACTTAACGTTACAGGGATAGCTCAGGAAAAATCTACTTTAGAAGTAGCTGATATGCAAGGTAAGATTGTACTTCAAGAGAATATTGAGAATACAGAAGTAGGTTTAGATGTTTCTAAACTTAAATCGGGTATGTATGTTCTCATTGTTAAAGGATTAAAATTCAGAAAATCCATTCTATTTACTAAACAGTAATAGTATTAGCCAATCATCATCATCAGGTAGCTGACTAAGTTATCTGATGATGATTCTAATGATTCAAAACGCATACAACATGAATTACAAATACGTAAAAAATAGTTTTACATTTATTTTGTTGAGCCTTACTTCATTCTTATTTGCTCAAGAAAACTATGTATATCAATATGATTTTGATCATTTGTCCTCTGGGCAATATAATAGAGATCAAATAAAAGAAGCACTAAATGTTTCCTTTTGTAAAGGAGCAGATGAAGGTAGGGTACATATTTCTGATTTTGAAACTCACGGTAAGGTATTAGATGTTAAGTATCCTAAAGGACAGGTTAAAACCGGAGAAAGTGGTATGCATACTAAAGTACCGTTTGATGTAGAAGGCGAATTTGATGAATTATACATTAGTTATTGGATATATTTTCCGGAAGATTTTGAATTTCGAGCAGGTGGTAAATTACCTGGTTTAGCATATCAGACTTCAGAAAGAAATATGTCACTGAGATTGATGTGGAGATATGATGGACTTATTGAATTTTATGTGCATTATAATACAGAGCCAACTTGGGATGGGTGGCATGCTTCTATTAATTGGAGTTTAACGGATCCCTATGAAGAACCTAACGGAGAACCTCAGGCAGATCAGGTGAAGTTTAAAAAAGGGCAATGGAATCATGTCGAAATGTATAATAAGCTAAATACTCCTGGACAAAATGATGGGATTATGAGAGGTTGGTTAAATGGAGACTTAGCTATAGATATTACAGATAATGGAGATTATAGACAAGCGGACGAAGAAGATATTCATCTTAATATTATTTATTTATCAACCTTTTTTGGAGGTAGTGATGAAACTTTTCAACCTACCAAAGACCTAGAAGCCTACTTTGATGATTTCATTGTTTCCACAACCAGAATAGGAGATGACAGCGATAATGATGGAGACGGAGATAATGGTGGTGATACAAATCAACCTCCAGCTGTTACGTTTGTAACGCCTTCTAATGACATTACAGTAGATGAAGGTTATAGTCTTGATGTTAGAGTTAATGCCTCTGATGTCGATGGAAGTATTAGTAATGTAAAACTTTATATAGATGATACTCTTGTAAGACAAGAAAGTGTTGCTCCTTATGAATGGGGTCATGCTTCATCGCCAAATCCAGATGAAGTAAATAACTTGTCTGTTGGGACACATGTTTTTAAGGCAGTTGCTACAGATAATGAAGGGGCAACCTCAGAAACTATATTTACACTTATTGTAAAAAAGGAGGATACGGATGAGAGTAATAATTGTTCCTTCGACACTCCTATAAGTAATAGTATTTCCAGTATAAACAAAACATCTTTTTCCGAAGCATATGTTTTAGGAAATAATGGACCTGCACTAGACAATTTTAGAAAGCTTACTATTAATTGGAATGAGGGTAATAATGGTTTATATCAATTTGCGATCAATACCAATAATGGAATTCCTAGTTATTATATAGATCTTAAAAATAAAGTAACTCATACGTTGGGACAATCAAGTCCTGAAATAACAATTAATGATTCTGGAATTTCTGGATTAGACGGTTCTTATTGGATTGCTAGAGATCAAGATAATTTTATAATGGTTTCTAAGACTAGAGGATTTACATTGTATTTCAGTAATTCTAATGAATTTCCTTCTTGCGATAATAAATCCCAACCTGATTTAGAAAAGGTAGATTCCTTTTCTTATTACCCAAATCCTGCCAATAGTTCAATTTTGCTAAGCGGTGTTGATCCATCTATTAGCGAAATAGTGATTTATAATATAAATAGTCAGAAAGTTAAATCAATAAAGCCAATTAAGAAAGAATCGATTTCAATTGATGTTACTTCATTACAGAATGGACTTTATTTTATCGAGTTAAAATCTTTCAAGGTAGCATCGAAAAGATATAAACTAATAAAGAATTAATAACCAAACTCAACTAATTAACTAATTAAAAATTTTATAATCATGAAAGAAAAGATTGTTTATAAACGGTATATAAATAAGAATGTTTTTACGCTATCATTTTTGATAGTGATCGCACTTCTTTTTAATAATCAAGACACTTTTGCTCAATGTAATACTATAATCGATGTTGATTTCAATAATTGGAACAACAGACGATACTCTATTGCAGATATCAAAAATGATTTTAATAATAAAGTCAAACCTTGGACTGCATCTACATATAGAGGAGTAGAAGGTCCCGGCGCTGCAAGTAATTTGATAGAAAATACTCCGCAAGAAACAAGGATTGTTAATGGAACTTTACGAGCGCAGTATTTAAAAAATGATGCCTCAGGTAGATCAGGTGGTTTTCTTTTTGATCCTTATTTTGATGCCGTAGATGAAGCGTATTTAGAATATAAGGTAAAATTTGATGATAATTTTTTCTGGGCTACTGGTGGAAAATTGCCAGGGTTGGGAGGTTCTACCAGCGGGATTAATAGTGAAAGTACAGGTCGTGGAACTATTCCATCTGGATGTAAATACAATACAAATGGATGGTCTGCACGTTTGATGTGGAGAAGAAATAGGGCGCAAACCAATGCACCTTATCTTATTCTTTACAGTTACTTTGCCGAAAAACAAGATGGGAGTGCTAGAAAAGATGGAGATTGTGGAGACGGAAAAAGAATTTTTTCTAATCTGAAAGACGATAAATGGTATACAATCCGTCAGTACATCAAAATGAATACACCAGGCCAAAAAAATGGTAAAGTAATCATGTGGATTGATGGAGTAGAAACGTATCGTGATAACAATGCGAAAATTCGAAACTCAGGAAAAAGCAGCTTAAAAATCAATGCTTTAATTATGAATACCTATCGTGGAGGAAGTAGAACAGATCCTGTTTGGCATTCTCCAAGAACAGAATATACGTTTTTTGATGATTTTAAAGTTTGGACAGGATGTGGTAACCCACCAGACGGTGGCGAGGATAACAAACCACCACAAGTTGCATTAACCAATCCATCATCGAATAACCAAGAGTTTACTTTAGGCGAAACGATTACCTTAAGAGCG
>NZ_JAGJEB010000020.1:0-42075 GCF_018100855.1 Aquimarina sp. MMG015 | reverse complement strand
CCCTTTAGCAGGTTTAGCGACTAAATGCGTCCCAAAGGTTTGTCTATTTACAGTTCCATCAATTGGAGTTTGACCATCGGCATCCAAATTCTGATAAGAATTATTTACAAAAAGAAAACTCCCAGAAAATTTAGCCCAGTCTTTATGTAACCAAGCATAAGCCATTCCTTTGTAATCAAATACAGCTCTTACATTACCATCATTATTAGGATCAAATAAGGTGTTTATTCTACTTACTCCATTTTGATTAAAAGAAAAACCAAAATCTAGTTTTAGGCCACTTTCATTTTTATATTTAATCAAAGCTGCATCATGAAACCTTCCTTGCATTGCCCAATCCAATCCACCAAGTATTCTCTGATCATCATAAGACAGTGCTTGTCGACCTATTTTTGTCGACCATCCACTACCAAACTTAAAATTAATCCAAGCTTGAGCTAAGGAAAAACTATTGTTATTATCAGCAGCAGCTATCTGAGGAGTATCACCCCAAACACTAACATCCTGTACACTAAGATATGTAGAAAACTTGTCTGCAGTATAGCCAAATTTTAATCGAGAACGTTGTTGTACAAATATAGCAGCATCTACTCCTGATGGAACAAGATTCCCGAAACCACGTAAATATTCTGCTCTGGGTCTTATGTCTGCATCAATACTAAGTTCTTGGGCCTTTATACTACCTATTAGCAATAAAACACACATTAATAATTGTAGTCTTTTTTTCATATGAATTGGTTTTAAAAAATTAAATAAAAAAAAACGTATTAAAAACTTGTTTAAAATACGCTTTTTTCCCCATTTAAATAACAGGTGTTAGTTATAATTTATATTTTCACTTTTTCATATAAACCTGTAACTGTGTTAAAAGCTTTTGTTAAGTCATTACTGATTTTATACATTTCAGAAGGCTTAAACCCTTGATTCATTAGCTTCTTTTTATTGTTTTTAACACTCTCCCACTTGGTCATTGCAAGCCCTAACTTTTCATCAATTTTCTCATTATTAAAATTAGAAATCAATAACATAGTTATAGCACCATCAATTTCATTAAATACATTATTCAACATCTGTTCAGAATTCTTTGTCTTCAATGTGGTTTGATTTGCAAAATAATACAATGCTAATCTTTGAGAAAGCATACGTTGTCTTCCTGCCATATTAATAATTTGCTTAAGCTCTAAATCGGATTCACCAGAACCGTCATCCTCTAAAAGATCTTGATCGTTTTTATTAGCTCCTTTTGATTCCACAATAACAGCAGATACCACATCATTGGTTGCTTTTAGTAAATCTGTATTTAAATCAATAATCTTTTTTGCATTATCATAATTTGGAGTACTCTCTATAAGTTTTTTAAACTCTACCCAAATACCATTTACCTTTGTAATTCTATCTTTAGTTACCTTGTAACTAGAATTCTGATTGATAATACCATTCTGTTTCTCGAAGATAATTTTACTAGTCAAAAGGTCCCTCTTAGCTTTTGCATCACTAGGGTTTTCTACTAAATACAGGTAGGACTTAGCCATTTTTTGACTTAGCATTCTTTGCTTTCCAGAAATATTAACCGCTTTATTAAAGGTTAACATTCCGTATTTTATGTTTTGTTGTGCACTTATTGTATTTGTGCTCGACGCCACTATTCCAAATAAGAATAGTAACATTATAGACTTAAATGTAAAATTTTTTTTCATTGTTTAATTTTTATAATTGAGATTAATTTTAATATTCCTCTAAGGATAAATGGGTGATTTTATTATCGGATGATAGTCCTAAAACTAGAATTGTAGAAGAATTTTCGAATTCCATTAAATAACGTTTGTTACCATCGTCATCCATTAAAAAAGAAGATTCTCCCATCGTTCCTTTTTTAGCCTGATTATCAGTAATAAAACTCGTTACTTTGTCCAATGTAAAAGAAGACTGTAAATCTGAAGAAAACAGTCCAAAAAGGGAATTAGCATCTTTTGCATTATATGCATCAGAAATTTTTGTGATAGTCATTTGATAACTATCCTCGGTTTGTGTAAAACTAAAACATATAGATAGTAATAGTAAGTAGGTAATTTTTTTCATAAAGTTTGGGATTTGGTATTAAAGATTAATATTTTACTTAATATTCCATTATTGGAAATTTACGGTTTAACCGTAAATTATTTTGAATGACTGAAACAAAACTATTTCAAAATCCGATTAAATACATACATCTTCGATATAATGCACTTTTAATAAGTTTAGTAGCGCTTATTTTAAGTTTATTGGAAAATTTATATAACAACCTGTAATATTCATTAGATAATATAAAATTGGTTTTTGCCAAAAAACACTGTTTATTTAAAATTATTATGGCAGTCATAACTTTAAATATTTGATTTACTAAATAGTTACTAAGAGCATTCATAAAGTTTATTTTACATACAAATCATTTTTAATATTATCTAAAACTAGATCAAGCTTACGGGTAAACCGTAATTTTGATACGTTTTTAACACAGTTTTAACTTATGTTTAACACGATCTGGTTAAAAAACTGATTTAAACGCTTAAAATGAATCTAATTAATCCAAGAAAAATATCTTGTTGTAAAATAAGAAACACAAAAATCTCGTTATCAATTATTTAGAAAAAAAAGTATTTGTAAGCTTAATCCTACCAAAACTAACTAACAAAATTACCTTATAGTGTTTATGAAGAGACTATCTAAAACAATTTCAAAAATTTTAATAATCTGTGCTTTAACTATATTCACACAAATTGGTGGACTGATTTTCTTTATTTCAGAATTTATGATCTCGAAAAACATCAAAAGTTATCGATTAAAAAAAATTAGCTGGTTTATTGGTTTATATATATTTAGTACTTTTTTAATTGTACCATATCTCGCTCCTTTATTTGGGAGAGAAAAAATTAGAGATAATGATCTTATAGCGTCGTGTACTTTTTTTACCAAATTATGCAATAGAAATTATGTAACTCCAGAATTAAATATCGCCTTACAAAACATAGCTAAAACTGTAAGTGAAAATAATAATAAAATTAAGCTCATATATCTAGATGCTAATTTCCCTTTTATTAACGGATTTCCATTACCTCCTCACCTTAGTCATAATGATGGTAAAAAAATTGATCTCTCTTTTATTTATACTAACAGTAGCGATCAGATCACTAATAAAAAACCTGCGCTTTTTGGGTATGGTATCTATGAAGGCCCAAATTCTAAAGAATATGATCAAATTAAAGTATGCAAGAAAAAAGGATACTGGCAATATGATTTTGCTAAATACTTGACTTTTGGAATTTCAAATAATCAACTTAAGTTTTCAAAAAAAGCAACAAAAGATTTACTTTTGACAATTGTAAATCAGAAAGAAGTAGGGAAAGTTTTTATAGAACCTCATCTAAAAAATAGATTAGGGGTGCAACATCCTAAAATTCGATTTCATGGTTGTCAAGCAGTAAGGCACGATGATCATATACATTTACAACTAAAATAACTTCAATAAAATTGAACCTTAGCTAAAAGAAAATGGAAGTCAAAACTTTATCATTACATCATATCATTAAAGAACCAACTATTAAAAAAGATAAAGCACCTGTTTTATTTATGTTTCACGGATATGGAAGTGACGAAAATGATTTGTTTTCTTTTGCTTCAGAATTACAAGAAGAAGTATTTATAATTTCTGTTAGAGCTCCCTATCCAATGCAACCCTATGGTAATGCTTGGTATGCCATCTATTTTGATGCCGCGCAAGGAAAGTTTAGTGATGACGCACAAGCTATTGAGTCACGAGATAAAATAGCAACATTTATAGATGAAGCTGTCGTAAGCTATAATTTAGATCCTACCAATGTAACTCTACTTGGTTTTAGTCAAGGTACAATTCTTAGCTATTCTGTAGCACTATCATACCCTGAGAAAATAAAAAATGTGATAGCATTAAGTGGCTATTTAAATGAAGATATCCTTAAAGAAGGTTATGAAAACAATGATTTTTCAAAACTTAACATATACTGTTCTCATGGCAGTGTAGATCAAGTTATTCCTATAGATTGGGCGAGAAAAGCTCCTGTAAAATTAAAAGAGTTAGGAATACATACTTCACTAAACGAATTTCCAGTTGGTCACGGAGTCGATCCTCGCAATTTTTATCAATTTAAAGAATGGTTGACTAAGCATATTTAGAAAAGTAATATAAACCATAATAAGCGATAGTTTTTTTCGTTGGAATAAAGACACTTATCTCAAACTCCAAACATGAAAACACTATCCTCACTACTTGTTTTCGTATTCTTAACTATTACCTTTTTAGGTAATGCGCAGATTACGTATGAAACTGCTTTTCCAAATATAGATTTTGAATTTCCTGTTGAAATACAATCCCCCAATGATGGTACAGATCGAATGTTTATTGTTGAACAAAGAGGAAGAATTAAAGTTTTTCCGCGGGTTAATAATGTAGCAGCTAATAGTGTAGATACCTTTTTAGACATATCAGATCGTGTACGTTTTAGAGACGGTCAAGAAGTTGGGTTATTAGGATTGGCTTTTCATCCTGATTATGAGACTAATGGATATTTTTACACCTACTACACCACGGATAGCCCAGTGTCAGGCATATCGGTAAGAATGGTACTTTCTAGGTTTACGGTAAGTACTTCTAATTCTAACTTTGTCGATCCAGATAGTGAATTGGTGATTTTTCAATTCGATAAAAATCAGAATAATAGCAATCACAATGGAGGTAAAATTGCTTTTGGCCTAGATGAATATCTTTATATATCTATTGGTGATGGTGGAGGTGGAAATGATCCTGAAGGGAATGGACAAAATAAAAATACTGTTTTTGGTAGTATTCTTCGTATCGATGTAGACTTAGACGGAAATAATCCAGTAGAAACAAATCCAGATTTACCAAATGGTAATTATGAAATCCCAAGTGATAATCCATTTGTTGGCACTAATGGATTAGATGAAATATATGCCTATGGAATTAGAAACACTTGGAAATTTTCATTTGATAATGAAACTGGAAGATTATGGGGTGCTGATGTAGGTCAGGGTGCTTTTGAAGAGGTAAATATAATTGAAAATGGAAAAAACTATGGTTGGAGTCGATTTGAAGCCAATTCTGTAGCTAACAGTAATGTAACTATTACTGAACCCACTGTTTTTCCAGTACATTTTTATAACCGTAACCAAGGAGATCGCTCTATAACTGGTGGTTATGTGTATCGAGGTTCAGAAATCACTAGCTTAACTCCTGATATTAATTCTAAATATATTTTTGGAGATTATGTAAGCGGAAGAGTTTGGGTATTGGATTACAACCCTTCTTCTGGAACCGGTAATAGTACGTTATTATTTAATACTTCTGGTGAGTTTGTTTCTTCTTTTGGAGTAGATAAAAATGGTGAATTATATTTTAGTGATTATGGAAGTAATGCACAAATCTATAAACTAGTGGATGGAACGACCACAACACCAGGAACTGCTATAAGTGGTATTGGACAATGGCAATCATTAAATCAAGGAGTTCCCAATGGAGTCATTCAAGCTATCGTAACAGATACTAATGGCGATGTATATCACTCTGGAACTTTTAGTGAAGTAGGAAATATAAGCGCTAATAATATCGCCGTTTGGAATGAATCATCTGGATGGAGATCGCTAGGTATTGGATCTAATGGAACTATTAATACACTTAAAATTTCTTCTAATGGAAATTTATATGCTGGAGGAGCTTTTACTGAAATAGGAGGTGTTTCTGCACAAAATATAGCCGTCTGGAATGGGAACAACTGGTCTGCATTAGGATCAGGAATAGATGGAACAATAGCGTCTATTGAAATTGATGATAATAACAACATATATGCTGGAGGTGTTTTTGAAACAATAAATGGGAACACTGTAAGAAATATTGCATTATGGAATGGCACAACTTGGTCTGCATTAACTGATGTAGCTAGTGGAATAGCAGGAACAAATAATGAAGTAAGATCATTGGCATTAGACACAGACGGAATACTATATGTAGGTGGAAATTTTGACGAAGCCGGAAACGTTACTGCGAATAGAATTGCTACTTGGAATGGAACTAACTGGGGAGCATTAGGTACAGGAACTAGTGGTTTTGTAGAGGCAATCGCAATAACTCCGACAGAAGTGTTTATTGGAGGTAATTTTTCTATAGCAGGTGGTCAAACTGTTAATAGAATAGCAAGATGGAATAAAAGCAATACTACTTGGTCATCTGTTAATAATGGAGTGAATAATATAGTAAACACATTAATTCATGATGGAAATAATTTATACGTCGCTGGTGCTTTTGACACTGCCAATATTGATACTAATAATAGTGTTATTGTTAATAATATCGCAAGATGGAATGAAACAAATGGTTGGGAAGCATTAGGTACTGATATTAATGTTGGAGTAGATATTAAAATAAACACCATGAGTTTTGCATCCGATAATGAAGGTATTAATACTGTTTTTGCTGGCGGTAATTTCTCTACTGCAGGAGTTATCAATGCTAGCAATACTGCGCAATGGATATCCGAAAATATCTTAAGTACTCCCGAAACTAATGACCCAACTGTCTATTTGTACCCCAATCCAACTACTGACATAGTGCAATTACCTAAGGAAAACGAGTGGATACTTACTAATAATACCGGCAAAATAATTAATAAAGGAAAAAGTACTACTATCGATATTTCTGGGTATGCTACCGGTATGTACTTTTTGAAATTAAAAGACAAAAAGACTTTAAAGATCATTAAAAAATAGAAAGTAAGTTTTAACGATATTTATCTCCAAGACCAACTCCTCTTAAGATCATAGGTATTATTTTTTCTAACCTAGAAGCTTTAGTAGTATCTCGCTTTGCACTGGTTATATATTCTGTATATTCTTTCTGTTTAAATAGAGGCAACTTCTCAAAACTATTTTTTAGATCCTTATTAGCTTCTAAAATTACTTTTAACTCTTCTGGTACATTAATATTGGTTGAAGGTTTTTTAATTATTATTTCTTTACCATCTTTTTGATTTTGTATCGCTTCAAGAACGTATTGTAACACTAAATCTTTTTCTATTTCTTCATAAGAAGAAAATCTCCATTGTCGCAAACCTTTTGTCTTTCCTTCTTGTGCATTAATCAATTTACCTTGATCATCTTTTAGAAATACTCCTTGATGAAACCATATCCCTACATAGGATTTAAATGCTGTCAAACCTATTACATTCTTACCATCTATCGTATATGTTGGTGTACCCCACTTTATTGTTTCCTTCATTTCTGTAGAAATCATAATCGATCTTAATAATTCCAGGCTTTTTTTCCAGTGTAACTTACTCTTAATAAAAACATCCACTGTTTTACTATTTTCCATAATACAAAAAAATATAGTTCTATTTTCTCCTTAAAATAAATTTTACTCTGCTAAGTATTCTTTTAATCTTTGCCCTAAAAAATAATTCCAACCTGCGATACAACTATCTCTAGTAAATTCAGGAACATTAGACGGAAAATCTTCTGTTACTACCAGGGATAACTTAAGTCTAGTTCGATTATCTTCCTTATACAACTCAAAAGTCACAAATGCATCACCCAGATACTCTACATAGCTCCAAGTGTATGTGATTTTTTTATTGAGTATTACTTCGGTTATTTCCCAGCAATGTGTATAATTTCTATCTTCAACCTGTACTAAGAATTGAGTTTTAAAACCAACTTCTGGTTTAAATGATCTAATAGCATCAAAAAACCAGGATCTCATTTCCTTTACATCAGTTATTGCTCTCCAGACTTTATTTTCAGGAACATTGTAATATTCTTCAATAATTATGTGTTCATCAGTAACTTTCATTATCTTAAATAATTAAATTTCAATTATTTATTAGCTTTACTAAATTAAACAAGTTATATGTATTAACAAAAAAATACTATGGCATTGAATTTGATCAATTATCAAAAAAACAATCAACTCATGAGAACGTTACTTTATTTTGTCTTTATCCTATTCTTATTCTCAGCTTGTTTTCCCACTAAAATAGCACCTACTATTAAAGATGATAAAGTAATGGTTGCCAAAAAGTTTAAAAAAGGGCTCCCAAAAAGAAATTCCTTTATTTTCGAAGATCCCAAAAATGAAAATGAATTTTACGACTATATTAATTACAAATTTAAATTAGATAATAAAGACGTTCAATGGAATGTTCCTTTCATAGTAAATAACATAACATATTACCTCTCTTTTAACGAAGTAGAGAGAACCACAAAAACAATCAACCTAGCACCCTTGGTAATCGATGCAGCATTAGAAAACAATAATTTAGAACCAGTTTTAGAGAATTCTTACACAAGTCGTAGTGGAAAATGGTATCTAGTACTTACCGTTAATGATGAAGAGTTTATGGATTGTCTTAAAGAAAATTATGTGAAAAGAGATGAGATTGTTGTATTTCTCAGACAACTTAGAAAAGAATATCTCGCAACCAGCGATTACAGATCTCTATTATTTAAAAAATAAAACCAAATCATTTACCATAAACTCGTCATTCATAGAAATTTTAAAAGAATTTAATGAATCGGTATATAAAAATCAACTAAGCATTTGTTCTCTGGATGATTTCTGAAATCACTATGATATATTTCAAATGGAGTCACCTCTGATTTCTTATACCCTTGCTCGTTCATCCAAACAAAAAGACTACTCCAGGCTTTTTCAAAATCTTCGGGAGTGATTTCAAAATGACCAATAATATTTCTCCCCTTTTTGATCATAACTGGGCTGATTTCACCTTCAGAAACAAAAGGTTCGTTCATCAATATACAAACACTCATTCTAACTTTATCTGGTGATGTTACCTTGAAACTATCATGAAATATTCTTGCCATTTTAGTATCAGGGGTTTCCATAATTCCTTTAGATCTCCCCCATTTTATTAACTTTTCAAAAACATTTCCTATCCCTTCTATCCCAATATGAGTAATACTTGCAAAATGTAATTCTGGTACTTCTTTTACTTCGATTTTTGCATTCATTTTAATCCAATTTAAATGATTATTAATGTTACAAATGTATTTTTCAAAAATCGATTCCTCTTGTCCAATCTTGCTTTCTACTTTACTAATCTTGCTAAACTTACTAGGAAGTTGTTTTCTAAAATCGGTCGGACTTACTCCATAAAAACTTTTAAAAGCTCTAGTGAATGAAGAATTACTACTAAAACCATATTGAAGCGATAGCTCAGCAATACTAACTTCATTTTTATGCATAAGCTCTAAAGCGATTTTTTCAATACGTCTTCTATTTACATAGGAATTCAGTGTCTCACCTATTACGGCCTTAAAAATTCTATGAAAATGAAATGGAGAATACAGTGCAACCTTCGCAACTGATTCTAAGGATAAATCCTCGTCTAAATGCTCATCAATATAAATAAGAACAAGATTAATTCTATTTATATATTCTTTATTTGATTTTTTATTCAATGTCATCTATAAATAGAGGTCAAAACAGTAAACAAACTGTATAAAAAAGTCATCTATCGACTAAACACTAAATGACTAAGAATTATGATACTTTAATCTACTTAATCTAGAACTTAATTCTTAACAATTTTTATAGTTTTAAAAATCTCTAAATCAGCTTCAAGATTAACAAAATATATACCGTTTGGTTGGTTTATTTCGATAATAAAAGTATTCTCATCATAAAAATTAACTTTTTTTACTATTTGTCCTAATATATTAGTAATATTTACTCGAATTGAATTATAGGTCTTATCTAAATTTATTTCAAAACTGTCATTAGTCGGATTTGGATAAATCTTACTAACTTTTTGAAGGTTATTCTCAGTAACACTTAACGTATTTTCATTTTGTAAAATTATAAAAGAGCCACTATTACTTATGAAATTTTGTTCTAAACTGTCTTCATCATCACTTGATAATCCTATAAATAAATAATCATCTTCAACTAAAACTGCCGATCCAAATGAATCACCTGACGCTCTATTTTCGTCAACAACTTTTTGAGTCTGGCTCCATAATCCATTGATATCCTTTTCAAAAACATAAACAGAACCTGAATCATTTAGTACATTAGTCCCATCTATATCATGATCTTCCCTAATTGCCCCTACAACGAAATACTCGTCGGAAATTGATAAATTTAACCCAAACCAATCTCCACTTTCTCTATCTGAAGCTACTACTTTTTGAGTCTCGTTCCATAACCCATCAATATCTTTTTCAAAAACATAAACAGAACCTGAATCATTCAAGAAATTGTTTCCATCTATACTATGATCTTCTTGATGCGATCCAACTACTAAAATATTCTCATTAATTCCTATGGATAATCCAAAAGTATCCCCTTGGTCTCTATCATTTGGAACTATTTTTTGTAAAAAAGTCCAATTTTCAGGCCCATCTTTTTTATAAACAAAAGCAGCTCCTGCATCAACTTTCACGTTTCCTCCATTTGAATCTTCATCCTCTACCGGGGCTCCTACAACCATATAATCATCCGAAACCACTATTGAAGCACCAAAATCGTCATTATTACCAGGTTCAGAAGAAACTATTTTTTGAACTTGATTCCAAACACCATTATTTTCTCTCTTAAAAACATAAACTCCTTCATTATTACCACTCGCACCTACGAAAATAAAATCATCTTCAATAGCTACTGAAGCCCCAAAAACATGACTAAAAACTCGATCATCAGGAATAATTTTTTGTACTTCCATCCACACATCATTGTCACTTCTTTCATATAAATAGACCGCTCCTGCAAAATCCAAAGTATTTTGACCTGAAACATCATCATCTTCAAATGGTGCACTAATTACCAAATAATTATCATTCATTGCTACGGCACCTCCAAAAGAATCTCCTGACTCTCTATCAGAGGCAGCTAATTTTATTAATTCAACCCATTCTCCATTAGAATCTTTATTATAAACATAAGCAGAACCAGCATCATTCAATAAATTTGTCCCATTAGAATCAGTATCTGAAGATGGTACACCTACCAACATATAATTTTGACTTATAGCAATTCTTCCTCCATAAAAATCATCTGCTGATCGGTCTGATGCAACTATCTTATTATTCTTAACCCAATTCTGAGCAAATAATGAACTGTAATTCAACAATAAAGAGAATATTATCCAAAACTTAATTTTTATCATACTATTAGTTATACTATTTAAAACTCTGACAATTAATATTATATTCATTAAAAAAATAAAATATTGCCACAATAATTTTAGCGCAATTTATTCTTTGTTATAAGTTCTTTATTACACCAATACCAGATTGCGTCTTCACTATTAGGTTCATAAGGAGCAAATTTATCGAACTCCATTCCAACTTTTTCCATCACTCTGATCGATGCTTTATTATCTTTAAATGCAATTGCAATTATCTTTTTTAGTTTAAGGGAATCAAAGCCATACTCTAAAATTGCACGAGATGCCTCTGTTGCTATACCCAATCCCCAATATTCAGGTAAGAACCTATATCCTAAATCAATTTCATCAAATTCTGGCAAGTATGCCAATCCTGACCATCCTACAAATTTATTTCCTTTTTTTAAAATAGTAGCCCATCTACCATATCCATATTTTTTATAATCAATAATTCTTGTTTCTATGGCTTTTTTTATTTCTTCCCTAGATTTTACTACAGGTTCTCCTGTATACTTTTGTACGGCAGGATTAGAATGCAGATTGTATAGTACTTCTATGTCATCAAGAGTAATTTCTCTTAATAATAATCTTTCTGTTTCTATTAAAACCTTCATTTTATTGATTATAATATTTTAAGCATACCCTATTGAGAATATAAATATACCTAAAATGTTATACTCAATTGTTCTATCACACTAGAGTTCCATTCAAGCGTAACTGTTAATAGGTTTTCTTTCTCGTTCCAATCAGTTTCAACTATCTTATCTCCTACCTTAACAGATGCTGGAGCAGTTTTTATATTATGAATAATTAATGATAGTTTACGACTGATTTTAGCATAATCATTGCCTGTTTCAGACTTTAAATTTATAGAAAGTGTATCATCTACATTCTTACTATTGAAACTTAAAATCTCATACTTACCTTTTTCATAGGCATTTGGCGTATTTCCATCATCATCATATAATTTCCCAAAACTAGAACTCGTTTGAGCATCGTGATAATAATGTAACGTAAGCTCCTTAGTATTATATAATTCTGTATTCTGGATAGTCTCTACCATAGGAATAAATGCACCTGCTTTTACAAATACAGGAATATGATCCTCTTCGGTTTCTATAGTAATATATCTACCTCCTTCATATTTTTCACCTGTATAAAAATCATACCAATTAGATCCCTTAGGAAAATAAACATCCTTAGATGCTACCCCAGATTTTACTATTGGAGAAACTAAGAAACTGTCTCCCCACAAGTAAGTATTAGAAACCGTTTGTAATTCTTTAGCCTCAGAATCTTCAAAAAACAAAGGTCGCATTAACGGAACTCCTGTTTGATTATTTTCAAAAGCTAACGTATAATTATATGGAAGCATTTGATATCTCATTTCTATACTCTTTTTCGCTAATTCTTTTGTTTTTTTATCATGAAAAACTGGTTCTGGTGCAATATGTTCTTGAGCATGTGGTCTATAAATAGGCTGAAAAACTCCATACTGTAACCACCGAGTATATAGTTCTGCGTCAAATTTTTCTCCTCCAGCAAAACCACCTAGATCCGAATGCATATATCCCAATCCTTGAATCCCCATTGATAAGGCTATTTCGGTTTGAGGTTGTAAACCACCCCAACTTCTATTAACATCTCCCGACCAAGGAATCATCCCAAATCGTTGTGATCCAGAATATCCAGCACGCATCAAAATAAAAGGTCGTTGATTAGGGAAATCTTTTTGGTATCCTTCTTGAACTAATCTCGCCCAATCGTGTCCGTAAATATTATGAACTTCGTCAGCAGATCCTGTGGCATGTAACAATGATGATGGATGAACTTCAGGTTCACCAAGATCTCCCCACCATCCTGAGACTCCATATTCTTTAGTATATGTTTTATAAATATTCCAAAACCAATC
Source organism: Aquimarina sp. MMG015 (assembly GCF_018100855.1). Taxonomy (NCBI): domain Bacteria; kingdom Pseudomonadati; phylum Bacteroidota; class Flavobacteriia; order Flavobacteriales; family Flavobacteriaceae; genus Aquimarina; species Aquimarina sp. MMG015. Next base: position 28,953 of record NZ_JAGJEB010000020.1, on the reverse strand, counting down.
TTTACCTTTTTGATCATAAATATCAATAATTCCAGTGTTTCCAAAATAGAAATCATATCTAAAAGGATTTCCTAATGAATCTTTACCAAGAACTTTTTCAGCTACAGCTTCTTCCCATTTTTTGGATGTTGATAAAACAAAAGGTTCTGTTATTAAAATGGTTTTTACACCTTGGTTTTTGAAATCATTGATCATTTGTTTAGGGTTAGGAAATGAATTTTTCAAAAACTCTAGATTTCCCATATGCCCTTTGATGTCTTTTCCAAACCAATAAATATCTAGAATTACTGCATCTAATGGAATGGAATCACTTTTAAATTTCGCTATAGTTTCCTTAGTTTCCTTTTCTGAATGATATCCAAAACGACTTGCAAAATTACCAAAAGCCCATCGTGGAGGTAATGGTTGTTTTCCTGTTAGATCAGTATACTGGTTCATTAAATCTTTCCAATCATCACCAGCTACAACCTGATATGTCTTTCTTCCATTGATTGTTTCGTAACTCAATGTATTATCTTTTTTACTATCAATATCAAGAAAACCGATCGGAGCATTATCAAAATGAACTGCATATTTTTTAGATGATAGTACTAAAGGCATGGTATAATTCATTAGCTCAGCACGAGTTTCATAACCATAATGCGCTCTGTTATATAATTGTAAACGATTACCTCTTCTATTCATTCCTACTACTCTTGCTCCTGCACCATAAATAACTTCATCTTTATCTAAATTAAAATTCAATATTTCCGTAGAATCTGTTTTAAGATATCCCTTGTTCTCTGAGATTAATTCTTTTCCTTTATATATATAAGAAATATAAAATGGTTCTTTTGTTATATGAACACTGATCCCATCAGAATCGCCGTATACAATACTTTTTTCAGTTTCCTCTACGTTAGCAACAATTCCATTTTCCAAAACAACAGCGTGTGATTTGGGATCAAAAACTTCTCCATTTGGAATAAATGAAGTTTCTATAATTTTATTAGAATATAGTTTTATGAGGTATTTCCCTTTCTCTCTAGAAACCTCAATAAAACCATCTTTTTTATAGCTATCGATATTGGTTATAAAATCACTCGCATTAGGTTTACAAGAAAACGCTAAAAATGTTACTACTCCGGAAAGGAAAAAGAAAAATAATCTTGACTTCATTATGTAATGGGTATTTTCTAATGTTGATAAGATTCAAATATACTAGAATACCTTTAAAATAAGGATACAACAACTGATGGCAATACCGAATTATTGAATTTTCAGTCAAAACAAAAAAACACAATAAAAATCACAACACTTCACTATAACGTTTTCGTAACTAAATAGAATTAATTTAATCATATCGTAATCGATTTCATACAGTAAAAGCATTAACATAAAATACCTAACCTTAACCTAAACATTTGTTGAGATAGACTAAACATTTTGGTAATACCGAAAGATTACTTTTAGGGTATTAATAACCAATTTAATCTTAATCGTATCACACATGAAAAATTATCTTTACTCTATGTCTAATCGACATAGAAAATCAATATGCATTTCTGCATGCTTAGGTTTTCTAATTTCTTTTTCTGCTTTTGCCCAAACAGAAAAAGATAAATCAACACCACAATTTGATCTACCAAATGACAATTATTATGGTCAAGAAATTTATGCAAAAGGAAAAGGAAAATCTTTTAGAAACTTCGGGGATTTGCTGTTCTCTAGAGCTGTTTTAGATGCCGCTAGTTTTTCCGAAGGTCCTACTTCTGGTCTTTTTATAGGCAGTATCCCTATTAATGAACAAGAACTCCCTTTCTATAACAAACAACCTATTCAAGGATTCTCTTCGGTATTAAATAATATGGACGGAACTTTTACTGCAATGTCAGATAATGGTTTCGGAAGTATTGAGAATTCTGCGGATTATAATTTACGTTTATACAAAATCAAACCTAGATTTGAAACATTTTTTAGAAGAGGCGAAGGAGATATTCAGGTACTGGAATATATCGAACTAAAAGATCCTAATGGGTTAATACCATTTGCAATTACTAATCACTTTAGTCAAGATAGAATTTTAACCGGTGCAGACTTTGATATTGAATCTATCCAAAGAACTACTAATGGAGATTATTGGATCGGAGATGAATTTGGACCTTTCTTATTACATTTTGATCAAAATGGGGTATTAATAGACGCTCCTTATCCTCTACCTGATCTAGATAATGCCGGTAAAGAATTACGTTCTCCACAAAATCCATTTAGTGAAGAAGCGAGTGCTATTAGAATTATGAATGCTATGAGGGCGCATGCACAAGCTAATGGTAGTAAAGCCCCAGTAATGTCACCTTGGTTTGTTATGTTAGATGATAATGATGAAACTACGGTAGTAGGAAGTAGAATGACAACTGCCAATGGATTGGTAGAAGCATCAAGTGAATTATTTAATGTTTCTTCTTTAAATCGTGCTGGTCATCCAGTAGTTGTATACACCGTTAACGATACAGAAAACATGAATCGTTTGTTGGACCTAGACTTACAAGGAATTATTTCAGATCGCCCCGACCTTTTATTAGAAGCTGTACAAAATTTTGATAAGAACCAAGACGGTCGCGCTGATTATATGGATGATAATGGACTTATTGATGTTACTCTTTTTGATGCACAAGGACATCGTGGAGCTAGAAATTTACGTCCAGAAAACACCATACCATCTATGGAAGCAGCATTAGATTATTTGATGCCTACATTAGAAACAGACTGTGGAATCACTTTAGACGGAATCCCTGTACTAGATCACGACCCACATATAGAAGCGGCAAAAACAAGAAAAGTAGATGGCACTCCATATGAATATGAAGATGAAGTATTGGTAAAGAATCTTACATTAGACAGTATCCAAAAAACATTTATTGCAGACAAAATCTTAGCCGGTAGACCTGCACAAACCAATGATCTTTCACTCTCTCCTGTTGCTGTAGCTTTTGCAAATGAAAAAGGATTTATTGATCCTTACGTAATGCCATCATTACAACAATTATTTGATTTTGTAGAGTTTTATGTTAACTATTATAAAAATGGAGAAGGATCTTCTCACCCTGAAGCTACGAAACGTTGGATGAACGCATCTAAAGTTCGTTTTAATATAGAAACCAAAATTAATCCAAGAACAGATTTAGATGATCGAGGTGATATTTTTGCTGAGAGAACTTTTGGTCCGGAAATATTTACCAAAGCAATTGCTGATATTATTGTTGCGAATGAATTAACGGATCGTGCAGATATACAAAGTTTTGATTTTAGAACACTATTACTTTCACAAGCTCAGTATCCAGAAATTAGAACGGTTTGCTTATTTGGTGATTTCCCTAAAGTTGGAGATGCTGGCGATGGTACCAACTTACAAGATCAAAATGGAGAAAACACTCCTTGGTTAGCGGGAATGTATTGGCCATATCGAGTGACAAAATTAGACACTCCATTTAATGTAAAACAAAGTGGTGGTTTCGAAGGAATGGCTTTAACTACAGATAATACCACATTATTACCATTGCTAGAAAAACCGCTAGAAGGTAGCGAAAATAACAATCTATTAATCCACGAATTTAATCTTGCTAGTAAATCTTATACCAATAAAAAACATGAATATCCACTTAACGAAAGAGCTTCTGCAATTGGTGATTTTGTAATGTTTAGTAGACAAAGAGGATTAATAATCGAGAGAGATGGATCTCAAGGAGATCTTGAAGGGTTCAAAGCTATTTATGAAATAGAACTAGACGAAGATTCTACGATGGTTCAAAAAAGACTTAATGTAGACTTATTGAACATTAGAGATCCTAGGAGAATTTCAGAACCTGGATTACCTGGAGATATAGGAATTGGTAGAGAATTTGCTTTTCCTTTTGTTACTATAGAAAGTGTTGTAGTTCTTAATCCGTTTTTGATTGGTGTTCTAAATGATAATAACTATCCATTTAGTGTTGGTCGACATGTTGGTGAAGGGTTACCTGATGACAATGAGTTTATTTTACTGTGGTTAGACCAACGATTAGGATTGCCTTGGTACAACAGGAAAGATACTGTATTAAGATTTAAAGAAGACGATTTTAAAACATATCCTAACACTTTTACCAACAAGGTGACTTTCTCTTCTGTAAATGAAAAGATAAGCGCTGTAAGTATTGATATATTTGATTTGGCAGGAAACTTAGTTAAACAAATAAATTCTACTAAAACAAATGAAAATGGTTTTGAATATATATGGGATGGTAAAGCCGATAGTGGTGCTGATGTATCTACAGGAATATATATTGCAATTATCCAAGCTGATGGAGAATTTATAAAGAAAAAGTTAGTAAAAAAATAAAAACTTAAAATTAACCAACTTACTAGCATTAATAACCAAAAAAAAGACCTGCCATATTAAGCAGGTCTTTTTATTTATACTCTTAATATCTCTTAATTTTTAGGGTATAAGAATGATTGTTCAACTTCGAAATCCACTACTCCATCTTTTCTAACATCATAAATAATAAATAATTGCCCCCAATAAACTCCATCTGTAAAATCTGCTATGATCCATTTATGATTTAATAATCTTACTTTATTGATTGCCATATTACCCTCCATTCCCTCAAAAGGAACAATTGGATTATCAGCTCCTGCTTTATTTTGACTTATGATTTGGTCACTAATAGTTAACTCTAACTTTTTTGCATCATATCCTTGCTCTTCAAAATAATTAATAGCTTCTTCATCACTATCTAATGAAAAATAAGTTAGCTCAAGGATTTTATCTATTAATGAATCTTTTTCTATATCTCTAGATTTTAACTCATCTTCTTTCTCTTCTATTTTTGCCATCAGGTTATCTATCTTACCATCATAAGATTCCTTGGCTTTTTTAGCATTCATAAATTGAAACAATATGAATAAAACTGAAAAAATAAATAGGTAAAGAAATATTCTACTTCGCATATTAGATTGTAATTTTTAAATTATCGTAGGCTAAAAAAACGTTTTCTGGTAATTGTTGTTGTACTTCTTCATGAAACCCAAGCATATGGCTTATATGCGTAAGATATGCCTTTTCAGGCTTCACTTCATCAATAAACTCTAGTGCTTCTTCTAAATTAAAATGAGAGTGATGCGGTTCAATTCTGAGAGCATTTACCACCAATACTTTCACCCCTTTTAATTTTTCGGTTTCCTTCTTCTCAATGGTTTTTACATCAGTTAGATAAGCAAAATCTTTAAATCTAAAGCCAAAAACTTGTAATCGATTGTGCATTAAATCTATCGGGATCACATCCAGGTTGCCCAGTGAAAATGGTTGGTTAGTTAGTTCATTTTCTATAACACTGGGTGCTCCTGGATATTTATTTTCTGATGAAAATATATAACTAAATCTTGTTCTTAAAGCATTTAATACTCTTTTATGCGCATATACAGGAATATCTCCTTGTCTAAAAAAAAATGGCCGTATATCATCCATTCCCATCGTATGATCGGCATGTTCATGAGTAAAAATTATCCCATCAATCCTATCTACTTCATTTGTCAGCATTTGTTGTCTAAAATCAGGACCGCAATCTATTACATACTGATACTCGTCCCATGAGACTAAGACCGACACACGTAATCTCTTATCTTTTTGATCCTTACTAAGGCATACAGGATGTGTACTTCCTATTATCGGAATTCCTTGTGATGTTCCTGTACCAAGAAATGTAACTTCCATATCGCATATTGACTAAAGGCAAATGTAATTATAATTTTTTTGCTCAAAAAGTAATTCATTTCGACACTTTATTATTTATATCTATTATAAAATGCGAAAAATTGCTTTCAGTTTTTTTTAATAATACTTAATCTATTAGTAACTTTACATAAACAAAAAAAGCCCATTTCGCTATGCCTATTACTATCATGGGAGATAAGGAATTCGAGTCCGTCCCTTCGCTTAAGAGTAAAGCCTTACGAATCAATCTAAATGCTAACATCTATGGAACCTTCGCGGAGATAGGTGCCGGTCAGGAAACAGCACGTAATTTTTTTAGAGCCGGAGGTGCATCTGGTACTATTGCAAAAGCTATGAGTGCTTATGATAAAGATTTTAGTGATGCCATCTACGGAATAGAAGATGATAAACGCTATGTAACCGAGGCCCGATTAAAAAAGATGTTGAAGCACGAGGTACGTCTTATAGAAGAGCGAATAAAGAGAGAAAAACATCCAAATAAATTATTTTTCAGTTATGCTAATACAGTAGCTACAATTGATTTTGCTAAGAAATATAAAGGACACGGTTGGGTTGGTATTCGATACCAAACTAAACCAGATGAAGACTATAATGAAATAATACTTCATATCCGTTTTCATGAAAATGATGCTAAACTACAGCAAATGACCTTGGGAGTTTTAGGAGTTAATCTTATTTATGGAGCTTATTATAAATATGATAATCCAAAAAAATTGCTTCGTTATCTATATGATCACTTAGATAAAGACCAAATTGAAATTGACACTATTAATTTTTCCGGTCCAAGATTTAAAAAAGTGGATAACCGATTAATGAGTTTGCAATTGGTTAAAAATGGAATGACCGAAGCGGTAATGTTTGGACCTGATGGTAATAATGTTCTACCCGCTGCTGTATTATATAAAAAGAATATCCTAGCTCTAAGAGGAAGTTTTAGACCAGTGACCAAAGTAAATATGGATATTTATAAAAAGTCACTTAATATGTTCCTTAATGAGAATAAGGTACGTAAAGAGAAAACAATTGAGATTTTTGAAATCACCTTATCTAACCTTAGAGCAGAAGGGGAAATCGATGAAGAAGATTTTATGTCTAGAGCAAGATTATTATGCTCCTTAGGGCAGACTGTAATGATTTCTAATTTCCAGGAATATTATAAAGTTGTAGAGTACTTCTCTAATTACACTAAAGAGCGTATGGCGCTTTCTATGGGTGTAAATAATCTAGTAGATATATTTGACGAAAAATACTATCGACATTTAAGTGGAGGTATTCTAGAAGCTTTCGGAAAACTCTTCTTTAAAGATCTTAAAGTATATTTATATCCTTTAAAAGACCCTAAAACTGGAGACTTAACTACAAGTGAAAACCTTAAGGTACATCCTAGAATGAAAGAATTATATAAATTCTTTAAATACAATGGAAAACTTCAAGATATTGTAGATTTTGATCCTTCTATAATGGATATATATTCTAGAGAAGTACTTCGAAAAATTCAGGAAGGTGAATCTGGATGGGAAGAACAATTACCTGAACTTATTCCAGAAATGATTAAAGAAAATAATTTCTTCGGTTATAAAGAAACCGAAAAAGTACAATAAACGAGTACTTAAATTTTTACATCTTAATAACCACTTAGGGACTAGCAGTAAATACTAATATATTAGTATATATTTCGGTTATATTTAATTCCGAAAACTTAAATATTCTAAGCTATAATTTCTATTGTTACATAATATGTGTGATAATAGAAATTATAGTATTTGATTGTTAAGAATTACTTACAGAACTTTATTTTGACAATTAAAGCATATCCCTAATTCTAATTGCAGAGTAAAGTAAGTAATACTCTTTATTCTATAATTAGTAAGGAAATAGAAAAAACAAATCTTTAGAGAATTTAAAACTTTTTTTACTGACCTATGCAACAAGTATCAATCAAAACCAATCCTGAAATTGCATTGGTTTATAAAAAATACCCTGCCCTAGTTATGGGTAAAATAATGAATCTTCGGAATTTAATTATTGAAACAGCTAAAGAAATAGAAGACATAAAGAGTATTGAAGAAACATTAAAATGGGGAGAACCTAGTTTCTTAGTTAAAAAAGGTAGCACAATAAGAATCGACTGGAAAAAGAGTAAACCCAATCAATACGGCATGTATTTTCAATGCACTAGTAAATTAATTACCACATTTAGAGTTTTATACAAAGATACTTTTCAGTTTGAAGGAAACCGTGCTATTATATTTCCAATAGAATTTGATATTCCAGAAAAAGAACTAAAAAATTGTATTACTGTTGCTTTGACCTATCATAAAGTAAAACATCTACCGATGTTAGGAATGTAAAGAAAACAAAAAGCATATGAATTATAAGTACATATGCTTTTCTGTTTTAATATAAAACACACTCTCAAACAATTTGAGCAGCGTTATCTCTAGTTTTTATTTTGAAGTAATTAATTTTTAATCAATTTCTTAACTACACTATCACCTGAATCGTTATTAATTTCAACTAAGTAAAAACCACTAGCTAAAGCTGATATATCTATTGGGGCAGATTGAAATACATTATTCATAATTAGCTCACCTTGAACATTATAAATTTTAATAGATGAAACACCTAGCATACTCGCATTAGTAATATCAACATATCTATTTGCTGGATTAGGGTACAATGAAACTGTTTCAGAATTAAAAACTATATCATCAGTGGATAAAATATTAGCCTGAGTAAGTTCTATAATACCCCAACAAGAATCAAAAGTCCCGATATCTAATATCATAGCACCGGTATTATCGGTTTCAAACAATAAATCAACTGAAGCTTTACCAGGCATATGAAGAGTAGCCCCTGTAATAGCTTTAGGAAAAACAGTTGCTGGAATTTTTATCGAAATATTTTCATGAGCTTGAGATGTATCTTCTGCAGCATTGTATTTTCTATTAATTAGGTGAAGTACATATGGTGCCGATGGATCTTCAGAAGACATTCGAGGAAATGTAGAAACCAGGTAATTTACCCACTCACCATTACGTAAAACATTAATTTTCCATGAAAGATTACCATTTATATTACCAGCATTATCCATACTGATAACATTAGAAGAACTTTGATTGAGTATCTGATTCTGTGCATTAGTTAAGTACTGAACATCACTATCATGAACAACTACATCATATTGCCCTAATTCTGAAACAGTAGGAACTACAGGTTGATCAGGATCACCAAATATTTTTATATCAAACGAAATATTCCTCTCCACTAAATATTCTAAAGTCTGACGAGCTTTCAAACTACCTGCCATTCCACCTTCCAATAATGAAGCATATACTGAATAAGCAAGTGCTACATTCGAAACTGCTTCATAATCATCAAACAATTCATTGTGATCATGAATGAATTCATAAATATCAGCAAAATTCTCCCATCCGGTATCCCAAGTATTGCTTCCACCTATCCATACTTTTCCAGGAATTGTAAAAATGGAACCTGTGGCATATGCTTGGGCTATCCAAGCACGAGCCTGTCTAGGAGAACTTCTATCATACAATGCTTTAAATGCATCAGGATATGGAAAATAAATTAAAGTTTTATCTAGAGCCTCAGCAGCTTTATAATGTAATAATGGCTCAATTGGTGGACTTGTTGCTATATCACTTGGATGACCATACTCTCCAGCAAGATAAGTTAACCTATCGGAATAAATGTATCCTCTAGGTTCCACAACATTTGTTGTGGCTCCAATCTCAATTCCTGGTCTAATAGTATCAATATATTCGAATAATTTTTCCATCATATCATTAAGTGATTGACGCTGGAAGTAAACAAAATCTTTATAAAGTGGAATATTTCCATTAATACTATTTGCTCGGTTTCTATACGTTTGTAACGTCATTCCAGTATTTAACAGAAATTGACGATAATTGAAATTATTAATATTATTAATTCCCAAATTCGTTAGCTCTTGAGCTGTATACTTACCTCTCATATACTCTCTAAAGCCATTCATAGAATGAACAGAGAAATCGCCTCCAAGCCAATGTAAAGTTCGAGTTGCAGATGTTTGTGAATCAAACATCATATGTGTTACAGGTGCTAAGGTCATTCGATCCACCTGATACTTCAACCATTCTAAGAAATCAGGACCTTGATGACTCATCCAACTATGAACTTGACCATTATATGTACCACCATTATCAGCAGCATTCCCCCAGTTAATATCATCACCATCAAGATTCTTAGCCCAGTATGATCCCGGATCATCCATAAAATCGATCATCCACTTCCATCCCCAATCAAACTCTCCCCGACCAAAATAATACTTACTATCAGCTGTATGATTCTCTACTTTTGTGACCCATTGATTAATAGCCACATCAGATTCAATACTAGCATTGGGCATAAAACCCCAAAAAATACCATCGGCTTTATATTTATCATAATTAAATGGAGTTGCAACTGATTCTTGGGTAAATAATACTGTTGATTTTTCTATAGAACCATTTGTTTGTCCTAAGAGATTATATGACATATAGTAAAAAGCCATAGCGAGTAATAATAATTTTCTATTCACCTGATTTCTTTAAAAGATTAAGTAACAATTAGATTAAGGGAGTTTTTTAAATTTTTAGTACTTAACGAACACAAATGGCATAGGAACTGTACCTAGAACCATTTTACTATATTTAAAAAACTAAACACAGCAAAAATAATTCGACAAAGTTAACTGCAAGAAATGAAATAGAATTCGTAGTCATTTAATTAGTATTTGTTATGGATCACAAATACCACTTTTTCCCTAATTAATTTTAGTTTATTAATTTCAACTATTTTTTATAAAAAATTAAACTAATCTTTAGGCAAAACATTTATCTACTTCAGGTATTTTAAAAAAGAAAGGCATAGTACTTTTCAGTAGATATGCCTTTAAAATCTTATGTGGTAAGCTATTAAAGTATTTGAGCAGCGTGATCTTTGGTCTTTACTTTAGTAATAACCTCTGTAAGAACCGAATTTTCATCTATTACAAAAGTCGTTCTATGAATTCCATCATATTCTTTACCCATAAACTTCTTAGGTCCCCAAACATTAAAAGCCTCTATCACCTTCTTATTTTCATCTGCCAATAATGGATAAGGTAACTCATATTTGTTTTTAAAATTTTGTTGACGTTTTGCACTATCCGCGCTTACACCAAGGATTTCATATCCTTGAGATTGAAACGTCTGATAATTATCCTTAAGATTACAAGCCTCTGCCGTGCATCCTGGTGTGCTAGCTTTCGGGTAGAAAAAAACAACTAATTTTTTTCCTTTATAATCTTCTAAACTAATAGTATTTCCATCTTGATCTAATGCCGAGAAATTAGGAGCTTTATCTCCTACTTTTAATGATGTCATTTTATTACAATTAAATTGAAAACTTAAAAATTTAAGTTTGTTTAAAGTTTTTTGATAAAATTAAAACAAAAAAGACAATTCAACGATAATTTTATTAAAAATTTAAGCTTTAATAAGTAAGATATAAGCTCATAAATATTCATATTTTAGCATAAAATAATTCTATTTATATGACTAAAAAGGAAAAGGTAGATTTTACCATCAAAACACTTAAGGAATTATATCCCAGAATACCAATTCCATTAGATCATAAAGATCCTTATACATTATTAATCGCTGTATTGATGAGTGCTCAAAGCACAGATATTAGAGTTAATAAAATCACTCCTCTCCTATTTGAACGTGCGGATAATCCATACAGAATGGTAAAATTATCTGTAGAAGAAATAAGAGAAATTATAAAACCTGTAGGATTAAGTCCTATGAAATCCAAAGGAATTCATGGTCTATCTAAAATATTAATAGAAAAACATAACGGAGAAGTACCTCAAAGTTTTGAGGATTTAGAAGAGTTACCAGCTGTTGGGCATAAAACCGCGAGCGTAGTAATGTCTCAAGCTTTTGGAGTACCTGCATTTCCTGTCGATACACATATACATAGATTAATGTATCGTTGGGGATTTAGCAACGGTAAAAATGTAACTCAAACTGAAAAGGATGCAAAACGTTTATTCCCAAGAGAATTATGGAACGATCTACATTTACAAATTATTTGGTACGGACGAGAATACTCTCCTGCTAGAGGTTGGGATCTAGATAAAGATATAATAACGAAAACTATAGGAAGAAAAACAGTAATCAACGAATATCTAAAAAAATAAAAGACCCGTTATTATCATAACAGGTCTTTTACAAAGTTTAGTTTTAATTTAGAAGCGCTTCAAACTTCATTTTATTGTAATCTATAACACTTAAAGCCTTTGAATAATTTAAAAGAAAATCTACTGTAATTTTCTTTGGTACTAATTGTTGTTGCTCCTCTTTGCGAGAAGACTTAAAGTAAAATTTTGCCATATTAACTTATCTTAAATTAAGGGTTATTTTTTATAAATAACGACGACAAATCTACTTTATTGCATAAAAAAATGTTAATTCGTTAAAACGATATTGTTTTTCTCAATAACCTTTCTCAGATTTATCAAAGCATATCTCATTCTTCCTAGAGCAGTATTGATACTAACACCAGTCTTATCAGAAATTTCTTTGAAACTCATGTCTCTATACATTCTCATAACCAAAACCTCTTTTTGATCCTCTGGTAATTCTTGTATTAAATTACGTAAGTCCTCTTCTACTTGGTCTTTGATTATTCTTTTTTCTGCATTAAGATCACCATCACTAATAATAGAGAATATACTAAACTCTCCATTATCCTCAAATTTAGGCATACGATTACCTTTTCTAAAATGGTCTATTACCAAGTTATGTGCAATTCTCATCACCCAAGGTAAAAACTTTCCTTCTTCGTTATATTTTCCAAGTTTTAATGTACGGATAACCTTAATAAAAGTATCCTGAAAAATATCTTCCGAGACATCTCTATCAAAAACTTTAGAATAAATAAAACTGTAAATACGTTGTTTGTGACGTTCAATTAACGTAGATAATGCACACTCGTCACCTTTGATGTAATTATTTACCAGAACAGCATCTGATATCTTGTAATCTTTCATACCTATCACTTTATTTTAGTACCAACAAGCTTGGGGCTCGGGCTATGTTAAACTTAAAAGTAATGGTATACTATAGGCTGTTCTTTTTAGATTTTGGTTCAATAATTGGGGCTAATATAGTAACAATCATTGAAAATCAAACTATTTTCTGTTAATTTTTTTAACTTAACTTTCAATATCAATACTTTAGAATACTTCTTTAGTAATCATTATATTTGCCGTCACACCGCATAATTGCTATGATTCAAGACATTACTACCTTAGATCCAAAACATAATATATTAATTAAAGGAGCCAAACTGCATAATCTAAAAAATCTAGATGCAGCTATACCTAGAAATAAATTAGTGGTAATCACTGGGTTATCTGGTTCTGGTAAATCTAGTTTAGCGTTTGATACATTATATGCCGAAGGACAACGAAGATATGTAGAAAGTCTTTCTTCTTATGCAAGACAATTCTTAGGACGACTTAACAAACCTAAAGTTGAATATATAAAAGGCATAGCCCCGGCAATTGCTATTGAGCAAAAAGTGAATTCTACCAATCCTAGATCTACAGTAGGTACTACAACAGAGATTTATGATTATCTAAAATTACTTTTTGCAAGAATAGGAAAAACCTACTCTCCTATCTCAGGTAATCAAGTGAAAAAGGATACAGTAACTGATGTAATCGAATATGTAAAAGAATGTAAAGAAGGTGAAAAACTACTTTTACTTGCTCCAATACATGTAGAAAGTGGAAGAACGACAGAAGAAAAACTTAAAGTATTACAACAACAGGGATATGCGCGTGTAAAGATTAATGATACTGTTTGCAGAATTGAAGAAGCTCATATCACAACAAAAGATACAGTTCATCTTGTTATAGATCGAATTATAAAAAGAGATGAAGAGGACTTCTATAATCGTTTAGCAGATGCAATAGCTTCAGCTTTCTTCGAAGGAAAAGGGACTTGTTACATTGAATCTCTAAAAGATAATAATTCTAGACAATTTAGTAATAAGTTTGAGTTGGATGGAATGACTTTTTTAGAGCCTAATGTTCATTTATTTAGTTTCAATAATCCGTATGGAGCATGTCCTGAATGCGAAGGATATGGAGATGTAATTGGTATTGACGAAGACCTTGTGATACCAAACACTTCTCTAAGCATATACGAAGGTGCCGTTTTCCCTTGGAAAGGAGATACAATGAGTTGGTATAAAGATCAGCTTGTAAATAGTGCATATAAGTTTGATTTTCCAATACACAAACCATATTTCGAATTATCTTCAGAACATAAAGAATTACTTTGGAAAGGAAATAAATATTTTGAAGGTATAGATAGCTTTTTTATCGAACTAGAAGCAAAAGCTTACAAAATTCAAAATAGAGTAATGCTATCTCGCTATCGTGGTAAAACCAAATGTGCAACTTGTAAAGGAAAAAGATTACGTGCTGAAACGAACTATGTAAAAATTGGTGATGCTACATTAACAGACCTTGTAGAAAAACCTTTAAATGAACTTTCTGATTTCTTTAAAAATCTAGAACTAAATGAGTATGATTCACAAATTGGCAAAAGATTACTAAAAGAGATAAATAGCAGATTAGAATTTTTAGACAACGTAGGATTACAATATCTAACATTAAATCGTAAATCCAATACATTATCTGGTGGAGAATCCCAAAGAATAAACTTAGCCACTTCTTTAGGAAGTAGTTTAGTAGGATCTATGTATATATTAGATGAACCAAGTATAGGTTTACATCCTAAAGACACCGAAAAACTAATAAACGTGCTTCAGTCTTTGCGTGATTTAGGAAATACAGTTATTGTTGTTGAACATGATGAAGACATTATGAAAGCAGCAGATGTTATCCTAGATATCGGTCCAGAAGCGGGTACTTTTGGAGGTAATTTAGTTGCTAATGGTACTTTTGATCAAATTCTAGCTTCTGACTCTTTAACAGCAAAATATCTTAATGGAGATCTAGAAATAGAAATTCCAAAAGAAAGAAAAACTTCTAAATATTATTTAGAAATTATTGGAGCAAGAGAAAATAATTTAAAAAATATAGATGTAAAAATTCCACTTGGAGTTTTTACTGCAATCACAGGTGTATCTGGAAGTGGTAAAAGTACGTTAGTTAAAAAAATTGTATACCCATCTGTACTAAAACAATTAGGCGGATACGGAGAAAAAGCTGGGCAGTTTACAGAATTAAAAGGAAATTATAGTAACATAAAACATGTAGAATTTGTTGATCAAAACCCAATTGGTCGTTCCTCGAGATCCAATCCAGTGACCTATATTAAGGCATATGATGATATTAGAGCACTTTTTGCTAGTCAAAAACTTTCGAAAATTCGTAATTATCAATCCAAGCACTTTTCTTTTAATGTAGATGGCGGACGTTGCGAAACCTGTAAAGGTGAAGGTGAAGTAACCATCGAAATGCAGTTTATGGCCGATGTACATTTAGAATGTGAAACATGTGGAGGAAAACGATTTAAGAAAGATGTGCTAGAAGTAACTTTTGAGGATAAAAATATTGATGATATCCTTACCATGACTATTGATAGCGCTATTGATTTTTTCTCAAAACACAGTCAGGCAAAAATCATAAGAAAGCTTCAACCTTTACAAGATGTTGGTTTAGGATATGTACAATTAGGCCAAAGCTCTTCTACTCTTTCTGGAGGAGAGGCGCAACGAATAAAGCTTGCGTCATTTCTAGTAAAAGGAAACACAAAAGACAAAGCCTTATTTATTTTTGATGAACCAACAACGGGATTACATTTTCATGATATCAAAAAATTATTAAAATCATTTAATGAGTTAATTGCTAAAGGGCATTCTATTTTAGTTATTGAGCATAACTTGGATTTAGTAAAATGCGCTGATTATGTGATTGATTTAGGACCAGAAGGCGGAAAAAACGGAGGAATTATTATTGCTCAAGGAACTCCGGAAGAAGTTAGTAAAAATAAAAAATCGTATACTGGTCAATATCTAAAAGATAAACTCTAAAAAACATTAACATAATTGTAATAATATATTCTGTAAAGTAATAAGAAGCATTCCGGCTAAGCTATCCAAATAATTAAAATTAAAAGAATGTCACTTACAGAACAATTAAAAGCTCGTGCCGCTCAATCGGCCAATAAATATCCTGAAACTATTCATAAAATAATGAATAATGGTATCTCGGAACTTAGAGATAGTCAACTAGTTAATCGATCTCTAAAAACTGGTGATAAAATACCTGAAATAAAGCTACCAAATGCTGCGGACAAAAATATATCTATTCAAGAATTATTAGTTACTAAAAAAGTAGTATTAACTTTTTACCGAGGCGGTTGGTGTCCCTATTGTAATCTAGAGTTACAAGCTTTACAGGCGCATCAAGATCAATTTGAAGAACTAGGAGCTACTTTGGTAGCAATTAGCCCAGAAACGCCGGATAATTCTCTTAATACCTCTGAAAAAAATAATTTAAGTTTTGAAGTTCTATCTGATATTGATAACAAAATAGCAAATGAATTCAATTTAACATTTACACTGCCTAAAGATTTAATAGAAGTTTATAAAGGATTTGGAATAGATTTAATTAAAAGCAATGGTAACGAAGATCATCAATTACCTATAGCTGCAACGTATGTAATTGATCAAGATGGAACTATTACTTATGATTTTATCAAAGAAGATTATAAAGAAAGAGCAGATCCTGAGGAAATAATTAAACATCTTAAAAACAAATAGTTAACAACTTTTTGAAAGGTATTTTATTGTAACAAGAAAAAATTTGGCACGCGGTTTGGTTACTTAATAATCAAATAGCGGAAACCGAAAAGCTAATGAGTAGGTAAAAACCCAAAACATTTTAGTTATGAAAAAAATGATACTTTTTATCGCAGCAATGTTACTAATTGGAACAACTGCACAAGCGACCGATCAGAAAAATTCGGATCAAGTTGATAGGGTTACAAAACGTTATCGTGGTTCTCAACCAATTGTATTTGTCGAAGGTGGTATAAAATTCTTTGTATATCCAAATGGAGAAATTGATTTTAAAACTCCTAGAAGACGAAACTATAATAATTCGGATTGGAATACCAGAAATTATAACGCCCCAGGACGTACTAGAGCTTATAGGTCTAACAATCGTTTTACTGTAAGGTACGATTACTACGGAAGATTAAAACGAGTTGGTATTACTACTATAGGATATAATCAATTCGATCAAGTTAGAAGAATTGGATCAGTTTTAATTAGATATAACAGAAGAGGAAAATTAGCTAAGATTGGTGGACTGCGTGTATACTACGGAAAAAGAGGAAGAATACGACATATAGAAGGAAGCATACATCATACAGGATGTGGTTTCTGCGGTGTAGATGGATGTAGTATGACTCATGATCCTTATTATAATTTTAATGGAAGATCAAATCATAGAGATTGGAAAAATCATAATGATGATGATCATAACTATAAGAATAGGAAAAGAAAAAAGAAATATAGTGATCACGATGATGATTGATATAAATTAGTTAGTTGGTTAGTTGTTAGAAAGCCTGTTGTCATTTTTGATAGCGGGCTTTCTCTTTTAACTAAAAATGTTAAGCTTTCTTCTAGGCAATACGATTATTTTATATTTAAGGGAGTAAAAAAATAAAATATTTATATGAAATTCTACAAAATCTCACTCTTAACGATTTCAATAGTTTGTATTCAAATGTCAGTTGCTCAAAAAATGCAATTTGAAGATTATGACCCTCCTTCTACTCTTGTAGTTCCAGAAACTATAATAAAAAAAGCGAAATTTCCTTTTATCGATGTGCATAATCATCAATTTAGAATGCCTACACAAGATTTAAGTGAATTAGTAAGCGAAATGGACAAATTAAACATGGCAGTGATGGTTAATTTATCTGGTCGAGGAAGAGGATCTGATGAACATCTAAAAGGAGCGTTAGAAAATGTAAAAACTAATGCAGATAAACGTTTTATAGTATTTACCAATATTAACTTACAAGGTATTGATGAACCCGATTGGACAAAAAGAACTGTTGCACAACTAGAAAATGATATTGCCATGGGTGCCAATGGTTTAAAAATTTATAAAAGCCAAGGAATGGACAATACAGATAGTAACGGCGATAGAATCAAAATAGATGATCCTAGAATTGGACCGGTATGGGAAAAATGTGGTGAATTAGGAATTCCTGTTCTAATACACGCTGCAGATCCAAAATCATTCTGGGATCCACACGACAATCAAAATGAAAGATGGCTGGAGTTAAAATTACGATCTAGAAGAAAAAGAGATGCTAAGGTTACGGGGGCTTGGCAAACCATTATACAAGAACAACACAATATTTTTAAAAAACATAAAAATACCAAATTTATCAATGCACATTTGGGATGGTATGGAAACAACTTAGCCAAACTTGCTGAGTTAATGGATGAAATTCCTAATATGTATTCCGAAATTGGAGCAGTAATTGCCGAACTTGGGAGACAACCTCGTAATGCAAAAGCATTTTTAACTAAATACCAGGATAGAATCATGTTTGGTAAAGATTCTTGGAATCCAGAGGAATACTACACTTATTTTAGGGTTCTCGAATCTAACGATGAGTATTTTCCTTATTACAAAAGATATCATGCTTTCTGGAAAATGTATGGATTAGAACTTGAAGATGAGGTTCTGAAAAAACTATATTATAAAAATGCACTAAAAGTAATTCCTAATATTGATAAAAGTTTATTTCCAAAATAATACAACTTAGTTAAAACACAAAAAACAAAAACCTAACAATCAGCATTTTAACACCAAAAAACCTTTAACAATGAAGAACACTATAAAATAATCTATTTTTTTGGCACGCTGCTTGATACTATATAAACGAGTGATAAAAACTAATTTTTACACTTCTTTTAAAATCACAGATTATGAAAAATATTGTTTTACTATTTACAGGTTTATTATTAGCTTCTTTTACTGCTAATGCTTTTGAAACAAATACAGAAACCGTTTCTAGATATTATAATTATGGAAAATCATTCATTTTTAATGAAAGTGGAGTTGAATTCTCTGTGTATGCAGATGGTCAGTTTGATTTTTATGTAAACAGACCAAGAAGTGGTGTTAGTGTTAATATCAATCGTCCAGGTGTAAATATTAGTTTTAACTCTGGTTATGATTATGATGCATATGTACAGTATGATGATTATGGTGCTGTAGTGCAAATAGAAAATGTACCTATATTCTATGATTACTATGGTAGGATTAGTCAAGCAGGTGATATATTTATCAACTACAACCGTTTTGGCAGAATATCTAGAGTTGGTGGATTATATGTGAATTATAATAACTACGGTAATTTTGTTAACTGTACTGGATTTATTAACAGCTTTAATAGACATTATACATACAGACCTTTTCACGCTTTCTTTACTGTACCAGTGGTAAGTAGATGTATCGTATTCAACAGACCTTATAGAAGGTTTTACAACCCATATAGATTTTCATATAATGTTTACAGAACAAACTATTATAATGGATACTATGCAAAACCTTATAGAAGTCGTAACTATTACAGACCTAATCAGAGAGTAGCAAGCTATAACAGAGGAAATAGAGTTAGCAGAGCTAGAAGTCTTGATTATAGATCTCGTGACAGAAGAACAGCTATGTACAAGAGAAATGATCGTAACTACAGAACTGTAAATCGTAGTAGATCTACCTCAGTAAATAGAACTAGAGCTAGAGTAAATGACAATGCATCTAGAGGTAGAAGTACACAATCTAGAAATAGAACAAAAGCTACTTCGAGAAGTGTACAGAATAAAAATAGAGCACAAAATACGCAAAGAACCAGAAACGCTGTTACAAGTCGTTCTACTAGAAATACAGAAACAAGAAATCAGGCACGAAGAGCTGATCAAAATAGAATTCAGACAAACCAAAGATCACAAAGAAGTAGAAATACCGTTGCTAATGGATCTAGTAGAAATAATAACAAAATAAGAACTACGACTAGGAGCAATAGAAATAATAGCTCAAGAAATGTAACAAAACGTTCTAATAACAGTCGATATACTAGTAAAGGAACTAATAGTTCTAGAGCTAAAACACAAAAACAAAGAAGTAATACTTCTAACAGAAAAGCAAGGTCGAGTAATTCAAGATCACGTTCTGCAAGAAGTAGAAGTTAAAAAATATAAAGAATTTATTTTTTTGGTTGGTTAGTTGGAAAATCCCCCAGAGTAGTATGCTTAGGCACCTCGGGGGATTTTCTTTATTACGGTATTAATATCTTCAGATATTTTAAAAAAATACAATAAAGCAATATAACAAACTCCGATAACTATACTCTTTATACTAATATTTACTATTGGATGAAATTTAAAATCCCAAAAATAAAACCCTATTACAAATCCTGAAATAAACAGTATCGTCAATAACATTTTTGAGGAAAATGGATTCATTTTAAATTTTACCTGAACAATCAATAATTTTGCCAAATTGTAACAAAATACAGCGCTAAAAGTAGCAATAGCCGCTCCTGTTACTCCAAAAACTGGAATACAAACCCAATTAAGAATAAATGCCAGAATAGCCATCCCAATTCCTATATATAATATTAATCGATAATAATCTGAATTAAATAATATGGAATTATTATTACCTAATAAATTATCAAACAATTTAGCTCCTCCATTTAAAGCTACTACCCAGATAAACAGTTCATATTCTTCAGGAATCAGTTTAAAAAGTTCATTAACATTACAAAGTATTAACACAAACAATAAACCACTAATAGCAAATAGATTTAAAGAACTTTTTTTATACAAGGTTCGTAACTGATCAAAATTCTTTTCATTAATCAACTTCGCAGTCAACGGGTACGTAATTTGATGCATTGCACGAGAAGGAATTATTATAACACTAGCGATATAAGCACAGATACCATATTTTGCTACATACTCAATGGGAAGATAACGTTCTATCATCGTTTTATCTAAATCTATTAATAAGGTAGCAACGGAACCAGCCAGTAGAATTAAAAGAGAATACTTTAAAACAGAAATATAGTTTCTAGGGAATGAGAAACTAAACTTAAATTCATACAAGCTTAATGCGTATATAATCATAATCCCTAATCGAAGTATATACACCATCACAATTGCATACACAAATTGATGTACCGTAATTACTTTGAAATATACCAGAAATAAAAGAATCATTAGACAAATCCTAACAAACAATTCTTTCATAATATTCCCAAAAACGCTTTTCAATTTCACTTTGGTCCAAGCAAAAAAGATTTCAAAATAAGACAAAGCGATTGCCAAAACATATATTGTCCATACATAGGATTGGACAACAGTATTATCTTCACTAAAATAATTAAGTATATAAGTATATAGAACTAAACCAATAGTTCCTATTAAAATAGCTATACACAATGGTAGAATAAGCATCATACTCATAAACCTATTCCGCTGTTCCTTTTTTAAATAAGAAGAATAAAATTTAACCAAGGTATTATGAGCACCAAAAGCCATTAAAGGCCATATTAAATTAGAAGCTGAAAGTAAATATGAAACAAGCCCATAATATTCTTCTTCTAGAAATTTCGTAAACAAAAAGAGGGTGTTGATAGCACCAATCCCAAAACCAAAGCAGGTAATGATTACATTTTTTATAGATTGATTTACTACTATTCCCACAATATTAAAGAATGATATTAGCTATTCAAATTTTGAAGCAATAAAGACATTTCTTTAGTAAGTTCTCTCCTACTATATTTTTCAATACCTTTAGTTTCTGCCTCCAGTTTTCCGTCCTTAAATTTAACAAAATAGTCAAGTATAATCTTTTTCATCTCGTTATACTCTTTATAATCAAAAAAATGACCAGAGTTCGTTTCTTTTATCAACTTTGATATATCTGCATCGTTTGGCCCCACTGCAAGAATAGGTCTTCTAGAAACCATATATTCAAATAACTTTCCTGGTATAATACACTTTGTTTCTTCACTATCTATTTCTACTAATAGTAGAACTTGAGACCTCCTTTGTATTTCTATTGCTTCTTTATGTGAAACATATCCTTTATTTTCTATAAAAGGAGACAAACCAGCTTGTTTGATAGATGATAACACATCTTCGCTTACCGCTCCTACCAATCGCAATCTAAATTTTTTTGCAAACTCAAAATTTTCTTGAGTAAGATCATATAGTACATTCCACAGTTTTTCTGGATTTCTTCCGGATAATAAAGAACCAATATGAGAAACTGTAAACTCCTCATCTAATTTTACCACGGAAACTTCTTCAGTGTCATATCCATTAGTAATAACAGAAATTGGTTTATTCGTAATTTCCGTAAATTCTTCTCTGGTTGTATAACTTGTTACGGTTATATGATCCACAGCACTTAGTACTCCCTTTTCTAATTTTTTGTGCTTCTTTATAGATCGCTTAGTCAATTTTAATTTATTATGATATCCAATCGTTGTCCAAGGATCTCTAAAATCTGCTACCCAAATAAGATTTAACTCAGATTTAAGCTTCTTTCCTATCAAATGAACACTATGAGGAGGACCAGTAGTAATAATTGTATTAATATTATTCTCTTCAATAAACTTAGAAAGAAATTTAACTGATGGTTTGATCCAAAATTTACGGGCATCTGGTATAAAAAAGTTTCCTCTTATATACAGTAAAAGTCTTTGAACAAAAGATTGCTTATTATCATTTGCTATAATTCCTTTACTAATGGTTTTGGTTTCATTTTTAGAAAAAATTTCTGCAAAACGATAAGGTTCAAAAATTGGATATTCTATAACCTGTATTCCTTCTGGAATATCATGGGCCAGAGATTTATCAATTAAAGGATACATAGGATTTTTTGGAACATAAACAATAGGCTCAATTCCAAAATCCCTAAAATACTTCACAAATTTAAGCCAACGTTGTACTCCAGGACCTCCTGCAGGTGGCCAATAATATGTTATAAGTAATACCTTCAAAATAATCTACGAGTTGTCTTCAGAAACTATTTCTTTTCTTTTTCTGTATTCAAAAAATAACGCTCCTAAAAATAATAACCCAAAGATAATAGAACTTGCCAAAGTAATAGTACTTCCTGTTTTTACAACCTGAGGTTCGAACTTAAACTCTATAGTATGTTTTCCTGCTGGAACTTTTAAACCTCTAAGCATATAGTTTACAGGATAAATAGTTTCTGATTTTCCATCTATATAAGCATTCCATCCATCTTTATAATATGTTTCTGAAAAAACAAGAAATCCCGGTGTTTCAGTATATGAATTATATGCTAAATGATCTGGATCTGTTTTGGATATAGAAATACTAGAAATACTATCTTTTGCGGGTTTATATCCTGCTAATTCTTCTTTGAAATCATTTCTTATAACCGCAGTATTCTTAGTATTTATAGTATTTAACGCTTCAAATTCTGTTTTATAATCATCTACAAATTTTAATTCTTCTATAAACCAGGCCGGTCCATTTACCGAAGGATTTTCTTGTACATCTAATTGTCTTTTTTCATTCTGTTGAATCACATATTTTATATTCAACATATTAATAACCTGGAGATTCCCCTTTGCTATATGTCCAAAATAAACATCCTCCATTTTTCTTGGTCGAACTGCAGAATATCCATTTACCGTATTAAAGAAATAATTAGTATGAGAATTATTAAAACCTCTGGCTTGATCTAATACCCTATAATAAGATTTATCTTTTTGAATCTCTTTATCTACTGTGGTTGGTTGAAAATATGATTTATACTCTCTCTTAGAAATAAAAGAATCACTATCAACACTACGGCGATCTACTCCAACCAAATCTACAAGAATAAGAATCCCTACGCCTACTAACATTAGATTTTCTGATAGTTTTTTCTTCAATGTAAACCACAACAAACCACCGATTAACAAAATAAAAATTAAAGAACGTAAGCTATCACTTTTCATAATAGTAATACGATCTTCTTTGATAGCATCAAAAATAGCAGGTTGTTCTATTGCTAATTGTACATCTCCAGGAGATTTAAAACTAAATAAGCTTCCTCCAAACAACCAGAATATTAAACATAAACCACCAAAAACACCAAGAGAGATTAAAAACTTCTTTTGTCTTTCTTGAAATGCCGTTTTCTGGTTAAACAATTGATACAAACCAAATACTGCTGCAATTGGCACAACCAACTCTAGGATCACTTGAATACTAGAGACAGCCCTAAACTTATTATATAATGGGACATAATCTACAAAGAATCGAGTTAAGAAATCTAAGTTTTTACCCCAACTTAACACTAAAGATAGAATGATTCCACCTAGTAACCACCATCTTAGTCTACCTTTTACTAATAACAGTCCTAATAATGCTAAAAACACTACCGTTATCCCAAGATATGGAGGTGCTTCAACAAAAGGTTGTGCTCCCCAATACAATCCCGTAACATTAGCATAATAATCCGCTTGTTCTGGTGGTTGACCTAACTCAATCAATTTTTGATAAAAAGCAGAATCTTTACCCAAATCTGAAGCTCTACCTAATCCCATTAATTTAGGAACAAAAAGATTTAAAGACTCTAATTTACCATAACTATATTCAGTAATATACTCATAGTCCAAACCATTTTTTTCTGAAGAAGTAGTCGTCGCATCCGCTAATAAGTTTTTACCACGGATACTAGTTTCTGCATATTCTGATGTTGATAACAAGGTTGTCGCATTTGTCGCTAAACCTAAAATAGCCGCAACAATTAATATCGCCGATGACTTTAAAAAATGTGGTATTTCTTTTCTTTTAAAAGCATCAATGAAATATGTAACTCCAATTACAAATACGAGTAGCCCCAAATAATAGGTCATTTGGTAATGATTTGCTTGGATTTCTAACCCCATTGCCAAAGCTGTTAATATAAAGCCCCAGACATATCGCTTTTGAAAAACTAACAGAATACCAGCAATTACCAACGGAAAATAAGCTATTGCATGGGCTTTAGAATTATGTCCTACTCCAATTATTATAATGAGATATGCCGAAAAACCAAAGGCCAGAGCTCCAAGAATTGCCATTTTCCATGGAATTCGCATTACCAATAATAAAATATAAAAACTTGTAAGATATAGAAATAAATAATCCGCAGGTCTTGGTAAAAATCGAATTAAACGATCTAACTTATCCATATAATCATGGGGAAACTTAGCTCCTAACTGATAGGTAGGCATACCACCATATGCAGAATTATTCCAAAAAGTTTCTTTGCCCGTCTTTTTCCGATGGTCTTTCTGCTGTTTTGCCATCCCTTCATAGAGTTTAATATCATTCTGAAATATCATTTTTCCACTAAGGACAGGATTAAAAAATGCAAGTGAAGCAATTATAAAACCTATAATAACAAGTAAATGAGGTATGAATCTTTTTAGATAAGCCATCATGTGCGAAACAATTTACGATTGAAGCGCCAAATTAATCAATTTCCTCAAAATCGATGTACTCACCTACATCTTTATTACCAGATTTTTGTTTAGGCTTTTTATCTATAGTAGTATCATTATTCGGGGAAGATTGGGGTTGTTGATATTGCTGAAATTGCTGTTGAAACTTTTCTCCAGCTTTCTTTGTTACATATCTAAGCAATAGAGGACCAAATAAACGCGTTAGTATCTTTAATCCATAATATATTAATAATAGAATGAGAATTACCTTTAACACCCCTGATAAAGAAGCAACTTGCATATTATTTTTTTTCAAAAATAGGGAACTCTCTATACAATTACATGATGTCAGTCCTAAAAAAATGATAAAATCTGCTATATTTGAACCAAATCTATTGAATATGAGCCCTAAATCTATGCTGCTGTTGATTAGCCTATTCCTGCTAGGCTTAACTGCATCTGCACAATACACTGAGAAAATTAATACTAATAGACCTGGAACTTCACAAGGAGCTTTCTCGGTTGGTAATAATGTATTACAATTCGAAGGTGGATTAGGTTTTGGAAAAGAAAAACATAAACTATTTGACACCAAAACGAATACATTTAATTTTGATTATGCAATAAGATATGGATTATTAATCGAACAACTAGAGATTAATATAAATGGTAGCTTTAGAAGTGAAGGAATTAGACAAACGATTGGAGCAAATGAAGAAAAAATAAGAAGAACAGATTTTGAATTTAATACTATTGGTGTTAAGTATCTAGTTTATGATCCCTATAAAAAACCTAAAGAAAATGATTCTATTAACTACGATGAATTAAAAAGTTGGAAAGAACGTTATAGATTTAAATGGAAAACTCTAATTCCGGCTGTTTCTGCGTATGTAGGTATGAACTATGTAAATACGGACAATCCTTTTACATTTGCCAATGATCAAACAATTAGTCCAAAAATTGTTGTTATGACTCAGAACAACTGGTGGACCAGTAATGCTGGAAGCTGGGTATTAGTTACCAACTTAATAGTAGATAAAATAACCACCGATAATCCTGCATATGGTTGGATAATTACCAGTACTCATACTCTGAATGATAAATGGGCTGTCTTTGGTGAATATCAAGGACAAAAAAGTGATTTCTATAGTGATAATATAGTTCGGCTAGGAGGAGCTTATTTATTTAATAATGATTTACAAATCGATGCTAATGTTGCTACAAATTTTAAAGACACTCCTTCTATATTTAGAGTTAGTGTAGGAGCTTCTTATCGATTTGATTGGCATAAGAAGGATGAGATTATAGAAAAACCAGGGTTCGAAAGTGGTATAAAGGAAAAAGAAGGAGAAGAAGAATTAAATAAAAAAGAGAGTGATAGTTTAAATATTGATCAGGAGTTTGAAGAAATAGAAAATGATAGCTTAAAACTAGAAAAAACTCCTTTTATAAATGAGTTTGAAGATGGAAGCCATAGAGATGCTATGGAACAAGACCTTGACGAAAGAAGGACTGAACAACGCCTAGAACGTGAGCGCATAGAAAAAGAAAAACAAGATAAAAAAGATGACAAAAAATTCCAGAAAGAAGAGCGTAGAAGATTAAAAAGAGAAGCAAAAGAAGCTAAGCAAGCAGAGAAAGCTAAAATCAAAGCTGAAAAAGAAAAGCAAAAAATGATTGAGGATATAGATGCTGAATTAGATAAAATGGAACAAGATGAAGGTCTCGATGATGAGTTAAAACAAATTGATGATGAGCTCAAAAAGCTAGAAGAAATGGAAAAAGAGCTCGAACCTGAAAAAGCAAAAGAAGAAACTGAAGAAAAGAAAAAAGCTGGCGAAGAGGAAGAAGATATAGATGCTGCTTATGAAAAGCTTCAGAAAGAACAGGAAAAAGCTAAAAAAGAAGAAGAAAAACGAAGAAAGAAAGAAGAAAAGAAGCGTTTAAAAGAAGAAAAGAAAAGAAAGAAGGAAGAAGAAAAACGCAAGAAAGCGGAAGAGAAAAAGAAAAAGAAGGAAGAAAAAGAAAACGAAGATAATGGTGATGGATAATCCTCTATAGTTTTAAATATCTATTCATATAGAAAGGGCTAAGCAAGTTATGTTTAGTCCTTTTTTAATTTTCACTTTTGTTGTAATAAACAATTAACACTTAGTTCTCAATAATGACGATATCGAATAAAAAACATCTATTTTTTAATATTTCTATCATTTTTTAACATTAAAAATACGTAGGTTAAAATAATTCTCTTATATTTGGTTAACCAATTTGGTTGACCAATTTAAAACTATGAGAATTAACTTAGAAACCGACCCATTATCACCAAAAGATGAAGTAGAAAAGGTGATTTCCAAAATAAGAGATCTAATCATCAATAGACAACTCGAACCAGGAGATAAATTACCTTCAGAAAGAACATTATCGGAAAAATTTGGCGCTAGTAGAAGTCAATTAAGACTAGCCATCCAAAAATTAGAATTTTATGGTTTAGTAAAAAGATATCCTAAGAGTGGAACTTTCGTTTCCAAAATTGGAGTAGGTGCATTAAATTCCATGATGGCCAATATTTTACATCTACAAATACCTGATTTCAAATCATTAGTAGAAACAAGATTAATACTTGAAACGAAGGCTGTAAAACTAGCAGCGATAAGAAGAACTGACAAACAGTTATATCAAATAGAACAAGCGCACGAAGCTTACATAAAAAAATCAATTAATGGAGAAAACGCGGTAGATGAAGATTTGCTATTTCATCTAAAGGTAGCGGAAGCAAGTTGTAATAGTGTTATCAATTCTTTAATGCTGGTGATCACGCCAGAAATAATAACAAATTTTGTAAATAATAAAATTTGTGATGAAACTAATTTCTCTACTTTAATACAGGAACATCAAGATATTGTAAATGCAATAAAAGATAATGATCCAGATCAAGCGATTAAAAGCTTAAAAATTCATTTTAACGATTTATATAATTACTGCAATACTAATTAAAACCACCTAGCCTATGTAGAGTAAATCCAATATTAAATTAATAAAAAAAGGACAGGCAATAACCTATCCTCTTCAATTATTCTGTAATCACTTCAAGTTAGAGGGAGAAGTTAATTAACAAGAATAATAGCACACAATTACCTAAGTAAACATGCAGGTGCAAATATAGCAAATCATAATATGGTTGAAATTTTGCCTTTGTTAATGTTTAGTTAAGTAAAACACAAGTCCAAACAGCTTAAAAAGCAGATAGGCTTATATCTGAAATTAAACTAATCATTGAAACAATTACACATGAATCATAAAATAACTATAGCTTTACTACTATCGTTATTGTATCATTTCACCTCATATTCCCAAGAGAATTATGAGTTAACCGGTACGGTAACATCAATAGAAACAAATACACCTATTCCTGGTGTAAGCGTTCTTGTTATTGGAACATCAACAGGATCAGTAACAGATTTTGACGGAAAATATAGCATAAATGTAAAATCAGGAGATGTAGTACAATTCTCTTACATAGGACTTACCACAAAAAATGTCACGATATCTGGACAGACTACGCTAAACGTATCTATGGAAGAAGATTCCGAAGCACTAGAAGAAATCGTTGTTGTCGGTTATGGGTCACAACGTAAGAGTGACGTAACA